>JAEDHZ010000210.1 GCA_016292705.1 Clostridiaceae bacterium | reverse complement strand
CCGGCATTGTGCATTTTTTGTTTTGAACAACAGCTTTCCGATTTTATCAAGAGCGCTGTTGCAAAAAACGAATTTCTTTTCGTTAAAGCTCGGCCAAATCAGCCTCACTGCCGAACCGACTGTTCTGAGTTCCGGGTTAATCATTTCTCTTTTGATGCTATAACTTCCAAGCCCTAAAATTGACACCAAGCTGAGTATAAACGCAAGAATTCGGTTCATTGACGACAACTCCTTATAAAAGTTTTGCGCAATGTTTTGTTGACACAATATTAACATACACCAAAAAAGCTGTCAATATACGATTTTTCAAAAGAAGTATTCTTCTATGAATTGGTTGTTATATGTGAAAAACTTTCGCAACCTTAGTCCTCATCTTAAATTGCCCACACTCATCACAAGTCTTTTGTGCAACATCCCAATCCTCAACGGTGTCACCGTCCAGGGGGATTTCATCAGAGGCAATATTGCAAAGCTCCCAACAATATCCCACTTCAATCTCTCTTTTCATAAGTGGGCAATAAATCTTTTTACTTACGCTTTTCAATTCGTTTCACCGCCTCATCAAATAGTTTTTCCCTAACATTTCAAAAGCTTCCGCTATTATCCCCAACTATTGACAAAGAGCAAAAAAATCCCCGAAGCCCTCATAAACAAAGGCTTCGGGAGCGTTTTTAGTGGTGAGGACAAGTGGACTTGAACCACCGACCCCTTGCATGTCAAGCAAGTACTCTAACCAACTGAGCTATGCCCTCATGTCTTTTCAAATGACTTGTGTATGATACACTATTTTTTTTCGTTTGTCAAGGACTTTTTCTGCTTTTCTTGCGCAAAAAAGGCGGCAGAACGCCGCCTGTGAGCATCTTACTCAAAATACTTTACGAAATAGCCAAGACCAATGATGGGAAGAATTGTCTTGATGATTCCCTTGAGCATTGTGAGGAATGACTCAAAGATTTTGTTGGTGCCATCTTCCTCTGCCGGAGCAGTCGTGATGATTTCTTCGTTCATGAAAAGACCTCCTTTTTCAATAATCTTTTTATAATTTTAACATATATATCATTAACAGTCAATGAGAATTAACAATATTTTCCGCAATATCTTTGAACACCGGAGCGCAGTCAACCGCACCGCCCTCTCCGTCTTCGTTTAGAATGACGGCGATATAATGCGGATTCTCTGCAGGGAAAAAACCGCAAAACCATGTCCGGCAAACTTCCCTTCCCCTGTCATAGACTCCGCTTTGCGCAGTACCCGTTTTTCCGGCAAGCTTCAGAATACGGCTTTTTGCGCTTTTTGCGTTCCCGTTTGAAACCACCGAAGCAAGAAGATTTCGCATCCTTTTCACCGTTTTTTCCGAAAGAACCCTTCGCTTTTCTCCGGTTTTTTCCTTTGTCACAAGGCCGTCTTTGTTTGCGAGGCCGAAAGCCACAGTCGGTCTGACATAGTATCCGGTTGCAATTGCATGATAGACTGCGAGCATCTGAACCGGTGTGATGAGGAGCTTCCCCTGGCCGAAAGAAAAATTTGCCCTCTCCCCCGGAAGACGAAGAAGGTCACTTTCCGGAAGACAGCCCTTTTCGCCGATTATCCCCTCGGCAAGCTTTGTCTGAGCCGAAAGACCGAGCGAACGGCAGAACATCAGAAGCGATTCGGCATCAAGTTTTTCAAAAAGCTGAATGAAATATGCGTTGCAGGAATTTTGGAGAGCCTCTTTCATTGTCTGTCTGCCGTGCTCTTTGCCGTGATAACAGGAAAAAACGGTATCCCCGACTTTGAAAGTGCCGGTACAGATATATTCCGTTTCCTCTCCGATTCCGCACTCAAGCGCATAGGCGGCAACAACGCTTTTGAAAACCGAACCGACGCTGTATGACCTCAGAGCCTTGTTGACAAGCGGTGCATTTCCTTTTTCAAGCTCCTTTTCAAGGTTGTTTCTGTCATACTCTGGCACACTCGCCATTGAAAGTATCTCTCCGCTTTCAACATGCATAACAAGTGCGCAGCCACTTTTAATCCTGCTGTTTTCAAGTGCGTTTTCCGTAATTCTTTGAATATCTGAATCAATAGTCAGGACAACTCCGGCTTTTGAGGAATAGTTTTCATCGTTTATCTGCCTTTTAACTCCCTGCAATACTCCGCCGGACGCATCCACGCTGAAAGACGCAAAAAGCTTTCCGCTGTTTTCAGTTAAATAATCGTTATATCCCCGTTCAATTCCGCTGACTCCGTTTTTGCTTTTCGGGTCAACATAGCCTACGAGGTGGCAGGCAAGGGCATTTTCAGGGTATCTTTCCGGAACATGAAAGGTGCAAATGCTTTCATCGTTGACATCCTCATCCGTTATTGAAACATACGGTTTTTTGCTTTCAATAATCTCCTGTGCCCTTTCTTCACCAAGCAGGCGTGAAAGAATCTGTTTCGACCTGATTGAAGGTGTAAAGACCGAAACAAGCTTTTCCTCCCCGTCAACAAGCGGTTTCATGCTTCGGTCATAGATTTTCCCTCTGCTTTCGGCAACAAGAACGGTTTTGCGGCTGTTTGCCTTTGCTGCGGAAGAATAATCCTTTGCTGTTACCGACAGTATTCTGACGGTCAGAAGCAGCAGACAAAACGACAAAACCGAAAACAAAACAACGGCCCGATTCCTCATTTTTTCCGTTCACTCTTTTCCTTTTTGAATATTGTTTGAGTGAACGGGAAAATAATGCAAAACAAAGTCGAAAAAAATTTTTCCATATTTTTTTAAAAACACTTGATTTTTCAAAAAAAATGACTACAATATACTTTAGCACTCAGAGATAGCGAGTGCTAAAAATTAGCAATATCATGATTGGAGGACAAATACATGAAAATCAGACCACTTCTTGACAGGGTAGTTCTTAAACCAACCGAAATTGAGGAAACAACAAAGAGCGGCTTCATTCTTACCAGCGCATCGCAGGAAAAGCCCCAGTTTTCCGAGGTTGTTGCCGTTGGCCCCGGCGGAATTGTTGACGGCAAGGAAACCGAGATGTATGTCAAGGTCGGCGACAAAGTTATCGCAGGAAAGTATTCAGGAACAGAAGTTAAAATTGACGACACCGAATACACCATCGTCCGTCAGAGTGATA
>JAEDHZ010000209.1 GCA_016292705.1 Clostridiaceae bacterium | reverse complement strand
CCTTGTCCTCAGCCTTGACTGAAAAAGACCGGCGCTCCCTGACATTGCAAAGAAGATACTCATTATTAGACAGATATTCAACAACCGACGCACGGCAAACGCCCTCAACAACAACACGGATGTTCTTGTTATCCGGTGACTTGATAATCTGTTTGACATTTGCAAGAACTCCGACATTAAACAGTTCATCAGCAGTCGGATCTTCATAAGAAATGCTTCGCTGTGTTACCAGAAAAATTCTTTGATTTGCGGCAACGGCGGCACGAAAAGCAGCGATAGATTTCTTTCTGCCCACTTCAAAATGAAGTCGCATTCCGGGGAAAATTACAAGTCCGCGCAGAGCAACGGTTGGGATTGCTTTATATATAAGATTAACAGGCATTATACCATCCTTTTCATCAGCAATCAGAAAATGCTGTTCAAACTCTGACTGCCGTTTTGTTATCAATTCATGTAATTATACAGCATTTTTCAATTAAAATCAACCTTGTTATTCTTGTAAAATTCAGTCATCAGGTCATTAATTGAAAATGCACTGCTCCAAAGAAAATCGCTTTCTGTTGGTTCAGCGCACAATTCAGCTAAAAAACAAACTTGCCTTTTATCATCACATGCTTTAGATTCATTGAAGCGTCAACAAAGATTATGTCAGCATTCTTGCCCTCTTCAAGACTTCCGCAAATGCTATCCACTCCGATAACCCTTGCCGGATTTATTGTACAGGCTGCAAGCGCATCGGCAAAAGGGATTGAAAATGTCAGCAGGTTTTTGAACTCTTCAAAAAGGTTGGTGGTGCTTCCGGCGATAGTTCCGTCTTCAAGGTGGGCGCGAGAGTTTTTCACAATAACCTTTTGTCCGCCGAGAGTGTATTCTCCGTCTGAACAGCCAGAACTGCTCAGAGAATCACTGATTGCAACCGTACGATGAGAACCGAGAATTTTAAATGAAAGTCTGACTGTTTCAGGAGCAAGATGAAAACCGTCACAAATCAGTTCAGCAGTCACACGGTCAGACGCAAAAACAGCACCAACAGCACCCGGACTTCTGCTTTCAAATGCTGTCATTGCATTGAAAAGATGTGTTGCATGAGTAAATCCGCTTTTGAAGCCACGAGATGTTTCTTCAAAGGTTGCGCAGGTATGCGCAACACTGCAAACAACTTTACCGCTGACACTGCGAGCAAAGGAAAGCGCTCCTTCAGTTTCAGGCGCAAGGTCAACAAGCAAAATTTTTGAAGCGTTGCAAAGACGATCAAATTCCTTCTCGTCAGCCGGCCTTATGTATTTCGGATTCTGCGCACCCCGTTTTTCATAAGAAATATACGGACCTTCAAGATTAATCCCGTGAATATACGCTCCGCTTTCATTACCTTTAACACCTTCAATAGCCTTGAGAATGGAAATCAATTCGCTTTCCGGCAGCGTCATGGTTGTCGGACAAACGGAGGTGACTCCCCTTTTTGCATAATACATCGATAGCTTTTGAAGTTGCTCTTTTTCTTTATCACACCAATCAATGCCGTCACCGCCGTGGGTGTGAATATCAATGAAACCCGGCAGAGCAAGCAAACCGCCCATGTCCTTCCCTGCGTTTGCAACCGAAAAAGCAGAAATAATCTCGTCATCGATTTGAATACTTCCGCTCTTAATTGAAAAGTCCTTGTCAACATACTTTAATTTTGAAAGTAGCATATTCATCCTCCGGATGGTCAAAATAATATGACCGATATTAAAAAACTACTCATAAAAATTTGAAAAATCTTGAAAAAATGCTTGACAATTCCGTGCAAATAAGCTATTATAGTCAAGCTGTTTGATTCATTAGCTCAGTTGGCAGAGCACTTGACTTTTAATCAAGGTGTCCGGGGTTCGAATCCCCGATGGATCACCAGGTATAACGCTCCTGAATCCGTTTTATTACGGTTTCAGGGCGTTTTTTTATGCATAAACTCTGACGGTATTTGAACTATCCGACAGAACATATTCGTTATTCACAGTAACATAGCTTTTAATTCTGAAATAGTAAGGCGTTCTGTTATCAAGTTTGTCTATAACAGCAGTGAGGGTTTGAGGATTTGTGATTTCCTTTTTCAAAGTGAATCCGCCGTCCGGCTCTTTTGAAATGTATATAAAATACCCATCCGATTCACTGCATTCTGTCCATTCAAGAATGACCTTTTTGTTTCCAAGAATTTCAGCCTCATTATTGCTGAGCTCAACGCTTTCCGGCTTTGCAGCAGCATCAAAACAATCAGACATCTCGCTGTACATCTTTTTTCCGTTCACAACGGCATACGCCTTTACACAATAGCTGTTGCGTTCTCCGCTTTTTTTGCCGGAGACAGTGTACTCCGGTTTATTGCAGGCCGAAACAAGGTCATATTCACCGGTACTGCTGTTGAAGCAATAAAGATAGTATGACCTGACATTTGGTACGGCCTTCCATGTGAGTTTATAGCCATTGGTTGTTATTTCCGATGCTCTGAGACCTTCTATTTCAGGAACAGAGGTAACTGCCGAAAATGCACTTGAAAGCTTTGAATAGATAAACTTTCCATTTGTAGTTACGCTCACCGCACGCACTTTATATTTGTATACGCTTGCAGGATTTAGTTTTGTTATGTTGCAGGAGTTTTTCAAACTTCCCCCGCTAAGACGAGCGTACTTTCCAGCCTCTGTTTTATAATACCAGATTTCATAATACTCCGCACCACGGATCTTTGTCCATGATAGTCTGTGCGAAGTCGGCTCAATTGTTTTTTGTGTGATTTTAGTTATTGAGTCAAGCGGCGTATATACGGTCTTCATTTTATAACTTCCGTTCACCGTATTCTTACCGTTTACAGAATAGGGTCTGACAGCAAAAACATAATATTCACCGGGAGTAAGAGATTCCACGGTGTACTTTCTCGACTTCTGCTCGCTTAACTTCTTATACTTTTTGGTTTCCGGGTTGTAACGATAAACCCTATATCCTGACACCTTGCCCTGCACCTTCCATTCAAGTGAAACGGTTGTGCTTGTTTTTTGAACAATCCTGATCTCGGATACCTTCAAAACGGATACCTTTGAAGCAAAGCAAAAAACGGACAGAAGAACGCAGAGTGCTGCAACAAATGAGAAATAGAGAACTATCTT
>JAEDHZ010000208.1 GCA_016292705.1 Clostridiaceae bacterium | reverse complement strand
AGAACGGAACGGTTGTCATTTTTGACATTGACTACCGTCCGTATACCTGGAAGAACAAGGACGAAATTTCTGTCTATTATTCAATCGTTGCGCAGAACGCAGACATCATCCTCGGTTCCCGTGAAGAATATGACCTCACTGAGGCGATTATGGGCGTTTGCAAAACGGACGAAGAGAGCGCAAGGCGTTGGCACTCCCACGGCGCAAAAATCGTCATCATCAAGCACGGAAAGGACGGTTCAACCGCCTATACAAATGACGGAAAGAGCTATTCAATCAAGCCGTTCCCGGTCAAGGCAATGAAGGGCTTCGGCGGCGGAGACGGCTATGCTTCAGCATTCATCCGCTGTTTGCTTGAGGGCTGGGACATTATTGATGCCCTTGAGTTCGGAACAGCCTCAGCCTCAATGCTCATTTCCGCTCACAGCTGTTCAGCGGCGATGCCCACGGTTGAAGCGGTTGAAAAATTTATCAAGGAAGAAAAAGAACTCTACGGCGAAATGGTCGCCAGGGTATAAAAAATCACGGAGCACTGCATTTTTGCTTTGCTCCGTAGTTTTTTGAGCTGAATGTGTAAGGATAATATGCAGGTGATTATAGCTTTTATCCTTTAGTCAGTTTTGACAAACTCTTTTGTATTTTTTGATAAAAAGGGGACTTTTCGACAAAATTGTGTAAATGGACTTGACAGCAATAAAGCGTTGTGATAAGCTTCAATCATAGACAAGGAGCAGAAGCTCTGAGTATATCAACAACAGAATATTTCAATTAAAGATAGAGGTGCATCGTCTCATCAGTATCTGCGGCATTGAAGCCGGTCGTGCAGGATCGGGTTGCGGAGAAAGGGAGCGTTGCCGAAAGGAGCCGAGGCGAAGGCTTTCTTGGGCGTACGGAATAAGATCCGTGCGACTGTCGCAATTTGCGGAGTGCTATTATAATTGTTGCAAAGCGGTTTTTTCCGTTTTGTTTGGTGCGATTTTAATGGCCGAAGTTCTCGGTCATTTTTTTTAACGGCTATCCGAAATAATTTGCAACATTTAATTGAGAATTTCTGAAATTTCAGGAGGCAGACTTATGAAGACCAAGACAATTTTCAAGGGAGCAGCAACCGCTCTCGTAACACCGCTCAACGAAAACGGAATCGACTTTGAAAGCTTTGAACGCCTTCTCAAATGGCAGGTCAGCGAAGGAATCAATGCGCTCGTCATCTGCGGAACATCCGGCGAAGGCTCAACTCTTTCCGATGAGGAGCATAAGGCTGCCCTCAAGTTTGCTTATGATGTTGTCGGCGGAGCCGTTCCGATGATTGCCGGAACCGGTTCAAACGATACCGCTTATGCGATTGAACTCACAAAATATGCCTGTGAAATCGGCTATGATGCAATGCTCGTTGTAACTCCGTATTATAACAAGGCAACACAGAACGGTCTTGTAAAAATGTTTGAAACAATTGCAGACGCTTCAACAAAGCCCATAATTCTTTATAATGTTCCCTCAAGGACCGGCGTTAACATTGAACCCGCAACCTATGCAAAGCTTGCAGAGCACCCGATGATTGCCGGAATCAAGGAGGCAAACGGAAACATTGCAAAGATTGTTGAAACAAAAGCTCTTGTCGGTGACAAGCTTGACATCTGGTCGGGTAACGATGATGAAATTGTTCCGATTCTTGCCTGCGGCGGAAGCGGAGTAATTTCCGTCCTTTCCAATGTTCTTCCGAAGAAGACCGTTGAACTTTGCAACCGCTTCTTTGAAGGCGACATTGAGGGCAGCATGGCTCTTCAGTGCGAAATGTTCAGCCTTATCAAGGCTCTCTTCTGTGAGGTTAACCCGATTCCGGCAAAAGCAGCGGTTGCCGCAATGGGCTTTTGCGAAAACTATGTCCGTCTTCCGCTCACTGTTATGGAAGAGGAACATGAAAAGGTTCTTCTTGAGTGTATGCGTCAACAGGGACTCGATGTCTGATCTGAGGTGAAAAAGCAATGAAAATAATCGTTAACGGCGCCGGCGGAAGGATGGGAAACGTTCTTTGCTCTCTCATTGAAAAGACCGACGGAAAAGAGATTGCCGCAAAGGTCAGCGCAGAATTTGAGTCTGATCCGTCCTCGCTTGTTTTCAGGAGCATCGTCGAGTTCTGCGGTGAAGCAGACATGATTATTGACTTTTCGCATCACAGCGCAACGAATGAAATCTGCGATTATGCAGTGAAGCATTCACTTCCGATAATCATTTCAACAACCGGACAAACTGAGGAAGAGCTCCGGAAAATTGACGAAACTTCAAAGCTTGTTCCCGTTTTTAAAAGCGGAAACATGTCGCTCGGTGTTGCGCTCATCGGCTGCCTTGCAAAAATTGCGGCAAAGGCTCTTCCGGAAGCGGATGTTGAAATCATTGAAAAGCACCACAACAGAAAACTTGATGTTCCGAGCGGAACGGCACTTCTTCTCGCCGATCAGATCAAGAGCGTAAAACCGCAAAGCACATATAACATCGGCCGCCATGAAAACGGAAAAAGAACAAGAGAGGAAATCGGAATCCATTCGGTAAGAATGGGCAATGAGGTCGGAACACATGAAATTATCTTTGCAACTGATTCTCAGATAGTAACAATTTCCCACAAGGCTGAAAACCGTGACCTCTTTGCTGAAGGTGCCCTCAGTGCGGCAGACTTTTTGATCGGAAAAGAAGCCGGATATTACAATATGGACGACATGAATTGGTGAAAACCGATTGACAGAAAGGAAAACAAATGGACGCTTACGAAATTATAAATTATATTTCAACTTCAAAAAAGAAAACGCCCGTAAAGCTTTATGTTAAAGAAAAGGAAAGCATTGACTACGGCTCTTCAAAAGTGTTTGGCTCTGGCGATAAGATCGTTTTCGGCGACTGGGAAGAGCTTAGTAAAATTATTGCAGAAAACAGCGATAAAATTGAAGACATCGTGATTGAAAATGACAGAAGAAACAGCGGAATTCCTCTGTTGGATACGAAGGATATACAGGCCCGGATTGAACCCGGGGCGATTCTTCGGGATTCGGTGAGCATTGGGAAAAACGCGGTCATCATGATGGGAGCCATCCTGAATATAGGAGCTTGTGTGGGAGAGGAAACCATGATCGATATGGGAGCCGTGTTAGGTGCCCAGGCAAAGGTCGGAAAACGATGTCAT
>JAEDHZ010000207.1 GCA_016292705.1 Clostridiaceae bacterium | reverse complement strand
AAAATACGGAAGTCGGTTTGAAGAATTCCGGATATTCATAGCCTGATGATTCCACCGTATCTGACCAAATCCGAAATCGGCTTTCTGTTTATCGGTCACAGACTGAGCGTCTGCATTTTTCCCTGCCGTATTTTTTTAAATTACTTTACACAGTCAAAAAGAATATGTATAATAATCTTAGTATCCACTGAATAAATCACTTCATACGCTCCGATGTACAGATTACTTGCATCTTTCCCGCCTTATTGAACAAAAATGTCTGAAAACCAAGGAGGAAAAAACATGGACGAAAAGTTAATAAAAGATCAGATCTGCGATGTGTGCCATAAAATGTGGCAGCTTGGCTGGGTTGCCGCAAACGACGGAAATGTCTCCGTCAAACTCCCCGACGGTACATATTTTGCAACCCCAACCGGAATGAGCAAAAGCTTCATCACTCCCGATAACCTTGTCAGAATCAACGACAAAGGCGAAGTTCTTGAAGGTGCGCCCGGCCTCAGACCGTCTTCGGAAATCAAGATGCACCTTTGCTGCTACCGTGAGCGTCCCGATGTCGGAGCGGTTGTTCATGCTCATCCCCCGACAGCTACGGGCTTTGCAATCGCCAACAAAGCTCTTGATGAATACACAATGATTGAATCCGTCATTGCAATCGGCTCCGTCCCCGTAACCCCCTACGGTACACCGTCAACCGATGAAGTGCCGCAGGCAATAAAGCCATATCTTCAGCACCACGATGTAATGCTTCTTCAGAATCACGGTGCATTGACGGTCGGCGCAGATATCGTCACTGCGTATTACAGAATGGAAACGCTTGAGCTTTTTGCAAAAATATCGCTCAATGCTCACCTGCTCGGCGGTGCTCAGGAGATTTCAAGAGAAAACATTGACCGCCTTTGCTCAATGCGTGCGCAGTACGGTGTAACGGGCAAGCATCCCGGATATAAAAAGTATCCGAACGGCAGCTACTGATTTTTCAACGGAGGTTCATTTATGCTTAAACATATTCCGCCCATTCTTTCTCCGGAGCTTTTGAAAATCCTCATGGAAATGGGCCACGGCGATGAAATTGTTATTGCGGACGGAAACTTCCCCTCCGCCGCCATTGCGCAAAGGCTTGTCCGCCTTGACGGCCACGGTGTTCCGGAAATTCTTGAGGCTGTCATGCGGTTTTTTCCGCTTGATGCCTACACCGAAAAGCCTGTCGCTCTCATGGAGGTTGTTCCCGGCGACAAGGTTATTCCTGCAATCTGGGATGACTACCGCAGAATACTCAAAAATGCCGAGCCGGACCACTGTGAAATTGATTTTGTTGAACGCTTTGCGTTTTATGAGCGTGCAAAAAAGGCCTATGCTGTTATTGCAACCGGAGAAACCGCAATTTATGCAAATATCCTTTTGAAAAAGGGTGTTGTTCAAAAAGAGTCCTGCGAATAAAACAAGATTTTTCCGGACAACAAGCCCAAAATATATTCACCCGACAACAATTGAGAATAATTACAGAAAAGTGAGTGATGACATTATGTATCCGAGAATCGGTATCCGCCCCGTCATTGACGGTAGACAATTCGGTGTTCGTGAGGATCTTGAAGAACAGACCATGAACATGGCGAACGCCGCAAAAACGCTTATTGAAGAGAACCTGCGCTATCCGGACGGAACGGCAGTTGAATGTGTTATTTCACCAACAACCATCGGCGGCGGTGCAGAAGCTTTTGAGTGCGAAAGCTTTTTCCGCACTCAGAATGTCTGCGCAACCCTTTCCGTCACCCCCTGCTGGTGCTACGGCAGCGAAACAATGGATCTCAATCCCCTGACCATCAAGGCAGTCTGGGGCTTCAACGGAACGGAGCGTCCCGGCGCGGTTTATCTTGCCGCCTGTATGGCAGCCCACGCTCAGCGTGGTTTGCCTGCCTTTTCAATCTATGGCAGGGATGTTCAGGACAAGGACGAAAAGGAAATCCCGGAAGATGTCCGCGAAAAAATTCTCCGCTTTGCAAAATGCGCAATAGCTGTCGGAGTTATGCGTGACAAGGCTTATGTCGGTCTTGGAAGCGTTTCAATGGGCATTGCAGGCTCATACTGCAACTCTGACTTTTTTCAGAACTACCTCGGCATCCGCGCCGAATGGGTAGACCTCACCGAAATTCTCCGTCGCATACATCTCGGAATCTATGACCACGAGGAGTATGAAAAGGCTCTTGCATGGGTAAAGGAAAACTGCCGTGAGGGCTACGATGTCAACAAGGATGTTCCGGAGAACAAGGAAGTTGACCCGTTCGGAATCAAAACGCCCCGTTCAGCTGAGGAAAAAGCAAAGGAATGGGAGTTCATTGTCAAATTCACCCTCATTGCGCAGGACATCTTTTTCGGAAACAAAAAACTGATTGAAATGGGTTGGAAAGAGGAAAGCCGTGGCCGCAACGCTATTCTGGGCGGCTTCCAGGGTCAGCGCATGTGGACCGACTGGCTCCCGAACGGCGACTTTACCGAAGCGATTCTCAATTCAAGCTTCAACTGGAACGGAAAGAAGGAGCCTCAGATTCTTGCAACGGAAAACGACGGTCTCAACGGCACTGCAATGCTTTTCGGAAAGCTTCTCACCGGCGGTGCAACCGTCTTTGCCGATGTCCGTACTTACTGGAGCCCGGAGGCTGTCAAGCGTGTTACAGGCGTCACTCCGACAGGAAAGGCATCAAACGGCTTCATACACCTCATCAACAGCGGTGCCGCTGCACTTGACGGAACAGGTGCTGCCACCTATGACGGCGAACACGGCGTTATGAAGCCGTGGTGGGATGTTACCGACAAGGATATCAAGGCGATGCTTGACGCAACGGATTGGGCACCGGCAAACCTCGGCTACTTCCGTGGCGGCGGATTCTCCTCTCACTTCCGCACCCGTGCCGAAATGCCCGTAACAATGATTCGTGTGAACATTCTAAACGGCACGCAGCCGTTGCTTCAGATTGCAGAGGGATACACCGTTGACCTTCCGGATGAAATCCACAAACCGCTTGACGAGAGAACGGACAAGACCTGGCCGACAACATGGTTCGTTCCGAATCTCACCGGCGAAGGTGCCTTCAGGGATGTTTATCAGGTTATGGCAAACTGGGGCGCAAACCATGGCTGTCTTGCCTACGGCCACATCGGAGCAGATCTCATCACACTTGCAAGTATGCTGCGT
>JAEDHZ010000011.1 GCA_016292705.1 Clostridiaceae bacterium | reverse complement strand
AAGCGAAGAAAGACGGTCTTTATCCGTGTAGTCTTGATTATGCAGACCGTGTCATTATTGCGATTCTGAGACGAACGCCACTTGAGGAAATGAAAGGCTACATTCCTGATGAAAACGGTCTTGCGCAGAGGCTTCATTCCGCAACACAAACAGCTCAATCAATTGATGAACTTGTCTGCAAGGTCAAGGTTAAGAGTATTACGGAAGCTGCGATCAGAAGAGCTGTTCTTTCCTGTTATTTAAAAATATCGAAAGAAATATGTAAGGGTGTTCCGCCATATATAAGAATACTTGCGGCAAACAGAAAGGGTTTTGAAATTCTCAAAAACCGCAAGCCTTCAATTCCGGTCGTTACAAATAAATCTGATATTGATAAGCTTACCGGATTCGGAAAAATGGTTTTTGACCTTGAGTGTGATTGTACGGATTCTTTTTCACTCTTTTCAAAAAAAATATCGGACTGTTCAAGAGAATTGACAAGCCCGGTATTCATATTATGATTCTATCTCACCGATACAGCAATCTTCATCTGTGTCGGTGATTTTGACATTTGCAAACTTTCCTGAAAGCTCAGTGCTGCCGTGAGCTTTAACAGGGGTATAGTTGGCTGTGTAACCGAGCAACATTCCGTCCTTTTCCCGACTTTCAAAGAGGACGCACACGGTTTTTCCGATCTGGGAACGCAAGAAGTATTGTCGGATTTTTTCACATTCATCAATCATAATTGAAGTGCGCTTTTCTTTGATGGCTTTTGGAAGATGGCCGTCCATTTTTTCTGCCTTTGTTCCAACTCTTACTGAGTAAGGGAAAACATGAACTTTTTCAAAGCCAATATCTTTGACAAAACGGAGACTGTCTTCAAAATCTTTCTCGCTTTCCCCGCAGAAACCAACCATTACATCGGTAGTTAGGGTGCAATCCTCAAAGCAGGCACGAAGATTTTTGCAAAGAGCACGGTACTCGTCGACTGAATAGTGCCGATTCATTCTTTTGAGTGTATTGTCGCAGCCGCTTTGAAGTGATATATGAAACTGGGGACAGAGCTTTTTGCATTTCGATAACCTTTCAATTACATCGCCGGTCAGATGATCCGGTTCAAGTGAGCCGAGGCGAACCCGTTCAATTCCTTCAACACTGCAGGCAAGTTCAACAGCATCGCAAAAGCTCTCATCAAGGTCTTGTCCGTACGCAGAAAGGTTGATGCCGACAAGAACAATCTCTTTATATCCTGAAGCAGAAAGCTGTTCGAGTTCCGCCTTCAACTCGCAAAGCGGTTTTGAGCGTACACGACCCCTTGCAACGGGAATGATGCAATATGAACAAAAACGGTTGCAACCGTCCTGGATTTTAACGTATGCTCTTGTTCTCTCATCAAATGATGAAACTGAGCAAGAGGCAAAAGCCTCTCCTTTTTCATGCTGAGAAGTGAGGACTAATCTTTTTTTATTTCTGAAATACTCTTCAAGGATTTCAGGTAAGTCACCATTGCTTTTGTTTCCGATAACAATATCGGCCTGAAAAAGCTTTTCTGCGTCATCCGGATATGCCTGCGGCATACAGCCGGTTAAAACAACTACCGAATCAGGATTGTTCCTTTTAAAGCGGCGAACTGCCTGACGGGTCTTTCTGTCCGATTCCGCGGTGACCGTGCAGGAGTTGATGATGTAAATATCTGCGTTTTCATCCTTTCCAACTGTTTCATAGCCAAATTTATATAATAATTCGCTCAGCGATTGACTTTCATACTGATTGACCTTGCAGCCGAGCGTATAAAACGAAACTTTCATCCTGAACCTCACAATATATTTTATCAATGAATGATTATAAAACAAACAATCTGTGTTTTCAATATTTTGTTTTAATTTTCTATGATTTGTCATATATAATTCTAAGGAGTTGATTGCATGAAAAGAATAATTTCGTTTATACTTTGCATTATAATAGCGGGAACTCTGTTGAGTTTTTCAGTCTATTCGGCAGATGACGAAAAAAGCGTAGATGTGAAAGCAAAAAGTTTTGTTCTTATGGATGTTTCAAGCGGAAAAGTTCTTCTCAAAAAAAATGAACACGAACGACTATATCCGGCTTCAGTAACAAAAATCATGACACTCTTGCTTGTTATTGAAAGAATTGATAACGGCAAGCTTTCCCTTGATGAAAAAATTACAGCAAGTTCAACCGCAGCGGGAAAGGGAGGCTCTCAAATCTGGCTCAAAGAGGGTGAAACAATGACCGTTGACGAGCTTTTGCGTGCCGCTGCAATCGGAAGCGCAAATGATGCATGCACTGCCCTCGCCGAGCATATTGCCGGGAGCGAGGAGGGCTTTGTCAAGCTAATGAACGCAAAAGCAGATGAACTCGGAATGAAAGACACAAACTTTGAAAACTGTACCGGGCTTGATGATGACACAAAAAATCATCTCACAAGTGCCTATGATATTGCACTGATGTCCCGAGAATTGTTGAAACATGAGCGGATACAGAATTATTCAACAGTATGGATGGATTCACTGCGTTCAGGAGCGACAGAATTGGTGAATACAAATAAACTTGTTCGATTTTATAAAGGAACAACCGGGTTGAAAACAGGAACAACCTCAAAGGCCGGTCATTGTGTCAGCGCAAGCGCCATGCGGAAGAACCTTCACCTTATTGCGGTTGTTCTCGGCGCAGAAAACAGTACCGACCGTTTTGAAGGCGCAAAAGCACTGCTCAATTACGGTTTTGCGAATTATGAAACAGTGACTCCTGAATATGACAGTAACCTGATAACGGATGTTGCTGTTGAAAAAGGTATTGAGCAGTCGGTTACTCCACAGGTTGAAAGTATTCTTCCTTTGACGCTTGAAACAGGAACAGCAACAAAAATTCAGCCGAAAATCAACCTTGCTCTGAATGTTGAAGCACCGGTTGAAAAAGGTCAGATTCTCGGCACACTTGAATTTGAAATTGACGGAGAGATAATTGCAAGCTACAACATTATCTCACCCGTTGAGGTCAGAAAAATCAATTACGGAGATATGCTGCTTCGCTTGCTGCGCTCACTCAGCGTCAGGGCATAAGAACGAGTATGTATAAAAAGCCTCGGCTATTTATGAAAGCGTAAATGGTTGACAAATACGGACAAATGTATTAAAATACACAAATAAAACTTTTTACCATTGCACAGGAGGATTCAAAATGTCAGTGAAATTAACAGAAAAGTACGTTTCCTCTTTTTTGACAGATTCAGAAATTGATTCATATTCAGAAAAGATAAAAGTAGCTCATAAAATGCTTCATGAAAAAACAGGCGCAGGCAGTGACTTCACAGGTTGGGTGGACCTTCCGGTCAATTATGACAAGGTTGAGTTTGCAAGAATTAAAACAGCTGCAAAAAAGATTGCATCAAACAGCGATATACTCATCGTAATCGGTATTGGCGGTTCATATCTCGGCGCAAGGGCAGTTATAGAATTCATAAAATCGCAGAATTACAACGCACTGCGCAAGGGCACTCCGGCCATCTATTTTTCCGGCAACAGCATCAGCTCAACAGCTCTTTCAGAGCTGATTGAGATTTGTGACGGAAAGGATTTTTCGGTCAATGTTATCTCAAAGTCAGGAACAACAACGGAGCCTGCCGTTGCATTCCGTATCTTCCGTGAAATGCTTATCAACAAATACGGCAAAAAGGGTGCTGCTGAGCGTATTTTTGTTACAACAGACAAAGAAAAGGGAACGCTCAAGTCGCTTGCTGACAGCGAGGGTTATGAAACCTTTGTTGTTCCCGATGATGTCGGCGGAAGGTATTCAGTTCTCACCGCTGTCGGACTTCTTCCGATTGCCGCCGCCGGTGTTGACATTGACGCTCTTATGAGCGGAGCTGCAAAGGCACGAGAGGATTTGATGTCTGATTCAATTGCCGAAAACGATTGCTATAAATATGTTGCAATAAGAAATGCGCTTTATAGCAAAGGCAAAGCAACCGAAATGTTTGTTTCCTATGAGCCGTGTTTTACTATGATGAATGAATGGATCAAGCAGCTTTTCGGTGAGAGCGAAGGTAAGGAGGGCAAAGGTCTTTTCCCGACCTCAGCTGTTTTTTCAACAGATCTTCATTCCCTTGGTCAGTATATCCAGCAGGGCGAGCGTATCATGTTTGAAACGGTAGTTAGCTTTGATAAACCGCAGAGAGAAATTGTCATCAAGGAGGATGCCGGAAACATCGACGGTCTCAATTTCCTCGCAGGTAAGACCATGGCTTTTGTCAACAGAAAGGCCTTTGAGGGTACTGTTCTTGCTCATAATGACGGTGGCGTTCCCAATATTGTTCTTGATGTTGAGGCAATGGATGAGGATAATCTCGGCTATCTTATCTATTTCCTTGAAAAAGCTTGCGCTGTTTCGGGTTATGTTCTCGGAATCAATCCGTTTGATCAGCCTGGCGTTGAAAGCTACAAGAAGAATATGTTTGCACTGCTCGGAAAACCCGGCTATGAAAAAGAAAAAGAAGTACTTGAACAAAGGCTTTCGATGTGATACAATAAGGATGTAAATAATCCACGGAAGTGGAAATTATATAAAGGAGGAAATTATCATGATTTCTCTTATTTTAGGACACAAGGGTTCCGGAAAGACCAAGCATCTCATAGCTTGCCTCAATGAAGCTATCGAATCCTCAAAGGGTAATGTTGTTTGCGTTGAGAAAGAAACCAAGCTCACTTTTGACATTGATCGTCGTGCAAGACTCATTGCAACTGATGATTTTGAAATAAAGGGCTATCAGGCATTCTATGGATTCCTTGCAGGCGTTTGCGCCGGCAACTATGATATTACAGATATTCTTGTTGATGCCACTCTCAGAATCGGCGGAAGAGATTACAACGAGCTTGCAAAGTTCCTTGAGGATGTCTATGAACTTGGCGAAGCTCAGGATAAGAAGTTCATCTTCACCGTATCTGCGGACAAGGAAGAGCTTCCGGTATCAATCTTCAATTTCTGCAAGGTCATCTAAGTTTTTCTCTTGTTGCGGCAGGGTGTTTTCCTGCCGCTTTTTATATGGTCTCAAGTCAAAAAAAATTAACCAGAGCTTCCTTAATATAGGGTTCTGCAGGAGATAACCATGAACTATGACATTGAAAAACAATACTATGAAAAAGGATATAAGCTGATTTGCGGAATTGATGAAGCAGGTCGCGGTCCGCTTTGCGGTCCGGTTTGTGCAGCTGCCGTTATTCTTCCTTTCGGCTGTGAAATTGAGGGCATTAACGATTCAAAAAAGCTGAGTGAGAAAAAGCGTGAGGCGCTTTTTGATGTAATCATTGAAAAGGCTGTTGCATATTCCGTTGCAATGGCAAGTGCAAAGGAAATTGATGAAATTAACATTCTTCAGGCAACATTTCTTGCAATGAGAAGAGCTGTTGAGGGCCTTGATGCAAAACCCGACCTTGCTCTTGTTGACGGTAACCGTAGTCCCGGTCTTGATTTTGACGAAGTAACTATAGTTAAAGGTGACGCTAAATCCGTTTCTGTTGCGGCTGCATCAATTCTTGCAAAGGTTACAAGGGACAGATACATGCTTGAAATGGATAAGAAATATCCCCAGTTCTGTTTCGCTCAGCATAAAGGTTACGGAACAAAGCTTCATTATGAAATGATTGACAAGTACGGCATTTGCGACGAGCACAGGCGAACCTTTTTAAAAAAGTTGTTTGGTGAAATCAATGGATAAAACAAGGCTCGGAAAGGCCGGCGAGGACTTTGCCTGCGAAAGGCTCATTGAAAAAGGATACACTGTAATTGAGAAAAACTATCATTCACGCTACGGAGAAATTGATATCATTGTTGAAAACGAAAACACAATTGCGTTTGTCGAAGTAAAAGCGAGAAGCACAGCATCCAAATCCATGCCACGGGATGCTGTTGACATAAGAAAACAACGGAAGATAATACTCAGTGCTGTTATGTACCTTCAAACGCATCCTCTGCAGAAATCACCGAGGTTTGATGTTTTTGAGGTCTGGCATAACGAGAAAGGAATTTTCAAATTCAGTCATATTAAAAACGCATTTGATATTTCTGATCTCGGAGGCGACTATGAAATATTTTGATCTTCACTGTGATACCGTTACTGCCATGGCCGATGGAAACACCGACACTGCCGTTTCTTTGAAAAAAACGACCTCGTTTGAAAGATATTCCCAAGCCTTTGCAATCTGGCTTGATGACAGTGTTTCTGCTGAAGCGGCGTTTGAAAAAGCTTGTGGTTACTATAGATACTACAAAGAACACATTTTGTTTTCATCAAATGCAAGGTTCACACCGTTTTTTACGCTTGAAAATGCAGTAAGCTTTGGAAATGACATCAATAACATCGCCGTTTGGCGGGAAAGATGTGTAAAAACCGTTACACTGACATGGAACGGTGCAAATTCTCTCGGTTTTGGTTGCGGTTTTCCTTGCGAAAGCGGGCTGACGGCATTCGGAAAAGAAGCGCTTTCGGAGATGAACCGGCTGGGCATAATTGCCGATGTTTCGCACCTTAACCGTCAAGGATTTTATGATTGCTTATCGCTTTCAAAATTACCTGTAATTGCTTCCCATTCAAACTGTCATGCTCTGTGCCCTCATGAAAGGAATCTTGATGACAAGCAGCTAAATGCGCTGTTTTCTTCAGGAGGATTGCTTGGCATCTGTTTTTATCCGCTCTTTCTCGGTGCGGGAAATGTATTTGAGCTGCTTTATGAGCACATATATCATGCACTTTTGCTTGGCGGAGAGAATTCTGTCTGCTTTGGAAGTGATTTTGACGGTGCTAAAATGGCGGAAGATCTTGATTCTCTTGAAAAAGTTACTCAGCTTTGGAGCTATCTTTCAGAAAAAGGCTTTGGAAATGAGCTGCTTGAAAAGATTTTTTATGAAAACGCTCACTGCTTTTTCCAAACTGTTGCGTAATCCGTTTTTAGCTTTACAAGTTTAAAAAATTGTGATATTATAGTCCATATTTTCAACCGGAGGATTGTTTATGCTTTATACGAGTACAAGAGATAAAAGTGTTCAGGTAACTTCTGCTGAAGCGATTGCCTGCGGCATTTCAAAGGATGGCGGACTTTTTGTTCCTGTCGAACTTCCGAAAATTACACCTCAATTCATTGAATCGCTTGTTGGAAAAGATTATATCTCAAGATGCGAAAAAGTTCTTTCTCTTTTCCTTACCGATTATACAGCCGAGGAAATAAGCTATTGTGTTAACGGTGCTTATGCCGAGGGCAAATTCAGTAGTGCAAAGATTGCTCCGGTAAAAAGAATTGCCGAGGGCGAAAACATTCTTGAACTCTGGCGCGGTCCAACATGTGCATTCAAGGATATGGCGCTTCAATTGCTTCCATACCTTCTCACTGTTGCTGCCAAAAAGACTGTCTCAGATAAGACAATAGTTATTCTTGTTGCAACAAGCGGTGACACCGGAAAGGCAGCACTCGAAGGTTTCAAAGATGTTGAAAAAACAAAAATAATGGTCTTTTATCCGAATGACGGAGTAAGTCCTATGCAAAAGCTTCAGATGACCACGCAAGAGGGCGGCAATGTCGGAGTATGTGCAATTCACGGTAACTTCGATGATGCACAAAGCGGTGTTAAGGCTATCTTCACTGACCCTGCCGTTGCAAAAAAGCTTGAAGAAAACAGAATGATGTTTTCTTCAGCAAACTCAATTAACTGGGGTCGGCTTGTTCCGCAGATTGTGTATTATATCAGTGCATACTGTGACCTTATTGAAAACGGAAGCATTAAAAACGGCGATGAAATCAATGTTGTTGTTCCGACCGGAAACTTCGGAAATATTCTTGCCGCATACTATGCAAAGCAAATGGGAGTTCCCGTTAAAAAGCTTATCTGCGCCTCAAACGCAAATAATGTTCTTACAGACTTTTTTTCAAGCGGAAAATATAATAAAAACAGAGAGTTTTATACCACAGAGTCACCATCTATGGATATTCTCATTTCTTCAAATCTTGAACGCCTCCTTTTCCATCTCTGCGGCGAAGATGATTCGCTCATCAGAGATTGGATGAAGTCTCTTTCTGAAAATGGCGAATATGAAATTACCGATGAAGTTAAGAGGCAGATTTTTGACATTTTTGATGCCGGTTGCTGCAACGATGAGCAGACAAATCAGACGATTGCCGAAACATATAAAAACGGCTATCTTCTCGATACACACACTGCCGTTGCCGTCAAGGTTTATAACGACTATGTCAGAAAAACAGGTGATAAAACGCAGACGATCATTGCCTCAACTGCCAACCCCTATAAGTTTTCAGCTTCTGTTCTCAGCGCAATTGATAGCAAAGACAATTCTGCTGCTGACGAATTTGAACAAGTTGAACTTTTAATTGAAAAAAGCGGCGTTCCCTGTCCCGAACAGCTTTCTTCGCTTAGGGGTAAAACACCTCGCTTTACCGACTGCTGCAACAAAACCGACATGGCAAAGGCTGTTTACAAAATGCTTGGAATAGCCGATTGAGTGTCTTGAAGGATTATAGTTTTTCGGGTTGCAAAGGGGGAGTTGAATGAATATTTTTGCACTCGGTGATACTCATCTTTCGCTTGGCACCGATAAACCAATGGATGTTTTCAAGGGATGGGACAATTATGTTGAACGCCTTGAAAGCAATTGGCGTTCTGTGGTTGAAGAAGGAGATGTCGTTGTAATACCCGGTGACATTTCCTGGGCAATGAGCCTTGAAGGTGCGGAAAATGACCTTAGGTTTCTTCATTCTCTTCCCGGCAAGAAGCTCATAATGAAAGGTAATCATGATTATTGGTGGAATACCAAAAAGAAAATGGAAGATTTTCTTGCCGAAAAGCACCTTGACACAATTTCAATACTATTTAATAACGCTTATCGCTTCGGTGATGTGACCGTTTGCGGAAGCCGAGGCTGGTTTTTTGATGCAGAAGATGCTGCTGAAAAAAAGGTTCTTCTGCGCGAGGCGGGCAGATTGAGAATGTCAATTGCTGAGGGGAAAAAGCTCGGCGGAAACCTTGTTGTTTTTCTTCATTATCCACCGGTGACTCAACTTATGCAATGCGAAGAAATGATGAGCGTACTTTGTGAAGAGGGGATTGAACGCTGTTTTTACGGGCATTTGCATGGCGCATCCGTCTATAATGCGTTCACCGGAGAAAAGGATGGCGTAAAGTTTGACCTGATTTCCGCAGATTACCTCAAATTTTGTCCGAAACTCATTGAAAAGACTTAATTTGCAGGAAATTTTAATAAAAACTATGGAAATTTTTAACAAATGCTGATATAATACTATGGTTAAAATGTATAATGGGTATGTGTGAGTGATTTTACCCGTTAAAAAGGAGTATCAAAATGAGTCTTAAATCATCAACAAAAACGGAAACCAATCTTTACACACTTGAGGTTGAAATCAGTGCTGAAGATTTTGAAAGTGCACAGGTCAAGGCTTTCAACAAGCAGAAAAACCGTATCTCCCTTCCCGGTTTCCGTAAGGGTAAGGTCACAAGAAAAATGGCAGAAAACTTTTATGGAAAAGGCTTCCTTTATGAAGAAGCTCTTGATATCTGCTATCCTGATGCGGTTCAGGGTGCAATTGAGGAAGCCGGACTTGAGGTTGTCGGAACAAAAGCTGCTGATATCAAGTCAATAGGCGAAGAGGGTGTTTCCCTCACTGTTGAGGTATTTGTTAAGCCGGAAGTTGAAATCAAGGCTTATAAGGAGCTCAAGGCAACCAAGAAAAAGGTTGAGGCTTCTGATGAAGAGGTTCAGGCAAAAATTGATGAACTTGTTGAAAGAAATGCAAGAGTTGTTTCCGTTGATGACCGTGAAGTCAAGGATGGCGACATCACTGTTATTGATTTTGAAGGTTTTGTTGACGGAAAAGCGTTTGACGGCGGAAAAGCGGAAGAATATGAACTTACAATCGGTTCGGGTTCATTCATCCCCGGTTTTGAAGAACAGATTATTGGTCACAAGAGCGGTGACGAATTTGATGTGAATGTTAAGTTCCCAACCGAATATACTCCCGAGCTTGCGGATAAGGATGCAGTTTTCAAGATTAAGCTTCATGAAATCAAAGTCAAGGAGCTTCCGGAGGTTGACGATGAGTTTGCTCAGGATGCTGCTGATTGCGATACTGTTGATGAACTCAAAAAGAGCCTTGCTGAGGAAATCAAAAAGCAGAAGGAAGACGAAAACGAAAGAGAAATCAGAACTCAGATTTTCGATAAGCTTGTTGAGAATGTTGTTGCCGAAATTCCTGAAGTTATGGTTGAAAATGAACTTGACAACCAGATCAAGGATATTGACTATAGACTTTCATCTCAGGGTATCGGTTTTGAAAACTATCTCAAGTATATGGGCATGACTGTTGAACAATACAGAGAAAAAGCAAGGCCCGATGCTGAAAAGCAGGTTAAGATTCGCCTTGCACTTGAAAAGATTGTTGAACTTGAAAACATTGAGGTTTCTGAAGAAGATATTGATAAGGAATATGAAAAGTTCGCTTCTCAGTATCAGATGGAACTCGATCAGATTAAGCGCATTATTCCTGCTGAAGGCCTTAAAAAGGACATGGCTATCGACAAGGCTATTGAGCTTATCAGGGATAGTGCAAAAGTAACGACGGCAAGAAAGCCGAGAGCTGCAAAGGAAAAAACTGAAGAAAAGGAAGAAACTGAAGACGCTGAGTAATTTTACTGATTAGCATTCAGTTTGTGTTCCAACAATATTCAAGTAATCATTCTTGCCGGCACCAGCTTATCCGCTGTGCCGGTAAGAGTGTATATTCATTATATGTCAAGGAGGGTAATTTATGGCATTGGTACCATACGTTATTGAACAGACAAATCGCGGTGAACGCCAGTATGATATTTTTTCAAGACTTTTAAATGACAGAATTGTTGTTCTTTCTGATGAGGTCAACGATGCAACGGCAAGCCTTGTTGTGGCTCAGTTGCTTTTCCTTGAGAGTCAGGATTCCGAAAAGGATATCAGCTTTTATATTAACAGCCCGGGCGGTTCAGTCACCGCAGGTCTTGCAATTTATGACACGATGCAGTATATCAAGTGCGATGTTTCAACAATCTGCATGGGTCTTGCAGCAAGCATGGGCGCATTCCTGCTTTCCTCCGGTGCAAAAGGCAAAAGATATGCTCTTCCAAACAGCGAAATTATGATTCATCAGCCCTCCGGCGGTGCAAAGGGTCAGGCAACCGATATCAAAATTGTTGCCGATCACATTCTCAGAACAAAGGAAAAACTTAACAGAATTCTTGCTGAAAACACCGGAAAACCGATTGATGTCATTGCCCGTGATACTGAGCGTGACAACTTCATGTATGCTGAAGAAGCGGTTGAATATGGTCTTGTTGATAAAATTCTTTATAAAAGATAACCGGAGAGGTAAATTCAATGGCAAGAGTTGAAGATAATAAAGACAAACCGGTGCGCTGCTCGTTTTGCGGAAAGCTTCAAAGTGATGTTGGAACGCTGATTGCCGGTCCCGGAGTTTATATCTGCGACGAATGCATTGACATTTGTCAGTCGATTATAAACGAGGAGCCGGACGCAAAGCGCAAAAAAGGCGGAGAGGCGGATTTTGCCTCGCTTCCGAAGCCGCAGGACATCAAGGCCCGTCTTGATGAATATGTTATTGGTCAGGATGAGGCTAAGCGGACACTCAGCGTTGCGGTTTATAATCATTATAAGCGCATATATTCAAAGAATAAATCCGATGTTGAGGTTGCAAAGAGCAACATTCTGATGCTCGGGCCTACGGGTGTCGGAAAAACAATGCTTGCGCAGACGCTTGCCCGCATCCTTGATGTTCCGTTTGCAATTGCTGATGCAACAACACTCACAGAGGCCGGTTATGTTGGCGAGGATGTTGAAAATATTCTTCTCAGGCTTATTCAGGCTGCTGACTATGATATTGAAAAAGCCGAACGGGGAATAATATATGTTGATGAAATTGATAAGATTTCCCGTAAATCTGAAAGCACTTCCATAACGCGTGATGTCAGCGGAGAGGGAGTTCAGCAGGCACTTTTGAAAATCCTTGAGGGTACTGTTTCAAATGTTCCTCCGCAGGGCGGAAGAAAGCATCCTCAGCAGGAGTTCATTCAGATCGACACAACAAACATTCTATTTATCTGCGCCGGTGCTTTTGACGGAATTGAAAAAATTGTTGAAAAGCGTATGGGCAACTCAGGTCTTGGCTTTGGTGCGAAGATTAAGAGCAAGGAAGAGGTTGAGGCAAGCAAGCTGATGCAACAGGTGGTTCATCATGACCTTGTAAAATTCGGACTTATTCCGGAACTTGTCGGACGACTTCCAATTATTACTGCTCTTAATTCTCTTGATAAGGATGCTCTTGTCCGTATAGTTACGCAGCCCAAGAATGCTCTTGTAAAGCAATACAAATATATGTTTTCAATGGATGGCGTTGAGCTTGAGTTTGATAACGGTGCGCTTGAGGCTATTGCAGAAAAAACGCTTGAAACCAAGACGGGCGCAAGAGGCCTCCGTTCACAGTTTGAAAAGGTTTTGATGAAATATATGTTTGATGTTCCGTCAGAGCCGGATATTTCAAAGATCATCATTACAAGAGATGTTGTTGAGGGAACGGGAGAAGCTGTTTTTGAACATGGGGAGCTTTCAGACTCTGAAAGCTCTGCAAACACAAGTAGCTTTGTTGCAAAACGCCAAAAAGTGTAAAATTACTATTGACAATGCTTGCCTTTTTGTGATAAAATGTTCAAGCATAAAAATTGTGGAGGTTAAAATATGACTGCTCTTCAGTATATTTTGTCTATTGTTATTTTAGTTATTTCTGTAGTTATAATCGTTCTTGTTCTTCTTCAGGAAAGCAAGCAGGAAGGTCTTTCCGGTGCTATTGCAGGTGCTGCTGACAGCTTCTTCGGTAAGAACAAGGGCAGAACGATGGAAGCGAAGCTTGCAAAGTATACCAAGGTTTTTGGAACGATCTTTTTTGTTCTTGCTCTTATTTCGTCTTTGCTTGTTCTCTTCAAAATCTGACGAAGGTTGCAATACTGACCATTCAGGCTTCTCTCGCTTAGGCAAGGGAAGCTTTTTGTTGTTCTATAGCTAAACATTTACCCTTTCTTGTTGCATTACGGGATAAAATGGTGTAGAATCATTTAAATCAGTTTGAAACAGTTATGAATAATCATTCTTTTTTGGAGATAGTATGGAAAAGCACATTGAAGTCGAAAGAAGTATAATAAAAAAATACCGCAAGGAAATATGGAAACGCTTCATTGCCGGTATTAACGAATATGAAATGATTAAGCCGGGGGACAGAATTGCCGTTTGCATCTCAGGCGGTAAGGATTCAATGTTGCTTGCAAAGTGTATTCAGCAGCTTCAAAAGCACAGTGATTTTCCTTTTGAGGCCGAGTACATGGTTCTTGATCCCGGGTATACTGAAGCTAATCGTAACAGAATAGTCGAAAATGCCAAACTGCTCGAGATTCCAATCAGGATTTTTGAAGCGAGAATTTTTGATTATGTTGTTGATATTGAAAATTCTCCGTGTTACCTTTGTGCAAGAATGAGAAGAGGATACCTATATAGTAATGCGCAAAGCCTTGGCTGCAACAAAATTGCCTTGGGACACCATTTTGACGATGTTATTGAAACAACGCTGATGAGTATGCTATATTCGGCTGAAATCAAGACAATGATGCCGAAGCTTCACAGCACAAATTTCCCCGGAATGGAACTCATCAGGCCGCTTTACATGGTGCGTGAGAGCGATATAAAGGCATGAGCGAGATATAATTCTCTGGAATTTTTGCAGTGTGCATGCCGCTTTACTGAAGCTTGCAGCACTAAAGAATATGAAAACCTTTCAAAGCGTAAAGAAATGAAGGAGCTGATCTCCTTGTTCAGAAAGACCAACTCCAATATCGAAATGAATATTTTCAGAAGCGTGCACAATGTGAATCTTGAAACCGTAATCGGATATCACAAAGGAGACTTCAGATATAATTTTCTTGATGATTATGATTTATCGGCAACAGAGAATGATTCAAAGTAATTGCAAAGGTCATCAATTTTAATCTTTGCAAACTCAAGGAACATTTGTTTTGAGCAAACATTTTCCGAAGTTGACCACCAATGCGCAAGACCCACTATTGCACCGGCATAATAATGTGCCATGAGTTGAAGGTTATAACCAAGCTTATCTCTTAAATTAGACTTTGTTTTGATTTGCTCAATGATGAACTCTGCAATAGCATCAGAAAGTGAATTAGTAAACGATGATGAAAAATGTTCTGTGCTGACGCAAGTGACAAATTCCTTGTTATCAGCGACAAAATTGAGAACCTTTTCAATCATCTTCATGCAGTTTTCATTCATACGCTCAATGGAAAACTCTTTGTCTGACTTTCCGAGATCAAGTTCAGAAAGCTTCATTTTAAAGCAACAGTTCAGGAAGTCATGTTTGTCAATAAAATGTTTATAAAATGTTGCCCTGTGAACTTTAGCCCGGTTACAGATTTCAAGAACTGTCAGGTCATCAAAACTCTTTTTTGCAAGGAGTTCAATCATTGCCACAGTCAGCTGCTCATAGGTTCTTTTTACACGGACATCAATTTTTTTTCTTTTTGATTCCTGCGTCATAGTTTTTCACCATCCTCATTAAGGTTAGACTTAATATCATCCCTGAGTTTTTGAATACGCTCAAGCTGTTTTCTTACAGTTCTTTCAATTGAAGGATTGTTTCTGAAAAATCTGCTTGAGTATTTATTTTTGTTTCTTTTATCCTTTTCAATGCCTTTTGACAGCCTCAACTCAAATTCATAAATAATCTCCTGGAGTTGTTCAAAGATTTCGCTTTTTGTATCGCTAAGCTTATCTGCTTTGTTTTCAAGAGAATGGTGAATTGAATTCTTCTTATCCTCGAATGTTGTTTTAACGCTGTTGAAGGTGTTTCCGATTGAATCAAGAATACCGCTCAGTTTAACCTGAAGCTTTCTAATATCAAGGGCTTTTCTGACTGAATTGGCAACATCAAGAAAGAAAACAATGAATATTCCGATAAGCATATATCTTACGGTATCTACATCAAGATTCATTATTATGTTGTCAATTCCGGGATGGATAACATATACAAAAGAAACTGCAACTATTCCCCAATATAGCGTGTGTTTGAGGCAGATTCTTCCCCTTATGTTCATGAACTCATAAGTATAATCCCACCATCTTGCGTGGAAAAGAACCTCCATCAGGACGCTTGTTAAATATTCAACAATGTCGCAAAGTATCATTCCGAGCAAAAAAACTAACAGCGGCTTGTCTTTGAAAGGATTATATAAAAATACAGTCATAACAAGAGCACCTGTGCCGTATATCGGACACATTGGCCCGGTGAGAAAACCGCTGTTGATTATTCGCTTTTCACCTATTGAACGGTATAGGCTCTCAATGAACCAGCCTGCGGCACTATAAAAAAAGAACGAAAGAATATACAACGGAATTTTATTCATGGTTAATCCTTTCAACATCAGATAAGAAACGTTGTTTATATTTTTTGTTAAGCGAATACATCAATTCCCGTGTTGCACAATACTTATCGGCAAAGCTGACAACAAAACCCTCTGCATATCTCGGGGGAATAACAGTGAGCGGCCACATGTGCCTTCTGATGCAGTTGAGCGTAACTTTATCTGAAT
>JAEDHZ010000206.1 GCA_016292705.1 Clostridiaceae bacterium | reverse complement strand
AGAAGCGGGGTGTTCCCGTTTTGTAAGGGCATGGAAGCAATGTCTGAAAGGAGAATCGTGATAACAAGCTCGGCGGGCTGAAGCTCGCCAATCTGCCTTTTTCCCATTAGTCTGACACTGACTATTACAATAACATATATGATGATTCCCCGGATAAGAATGGGAAGCATAAAATCACCTCAGCATAAGTTTTTCCAAAGAAAGAAACAATATCCGAAGCATGAAACTTCCATGTTGTTTGCTGATAATTCAAAAATTTTTGATATTTATCAATTATGGAAATACTTTTACACTTAAAAGCGAAAAAGTCCTTCTTTTTTCCAAAAACCACTTGACTTTGATTTTTCGTCAGAGTTTAATATATCAAAGATATAAGAACCTTTGATAAAAGGAAGAATCCGACGGGAAGTGAATGCCAAATGGAAAAAAACCTGACAAACGGGAGCGTGCTCAAAAACATAATCTTTTTTTCGCTGCCATATCTTTTGTCATATTTTTTGCAGACACTTTACGGAATGGCGGATCTGTACATAATCGGCAGATTTGAGGAAACGGTTGCTGAAACAACGGCTGTTTCAATCGGAAGCCAGGTAATGCACATGCTGACTGTGATGATAGTCGGGCTTGCAATGGGAACAACCGTTTGTGTCGGTCAGGCGATCGGTGCAAACAACAAGCGCAAAGCAACTGAAGGCATCGGAAACACGGTGACACTTTTTATGCTGATTTCAGCTTTGGTAACAGTGTTGCTTCTGCTTTGTGTAAAGCCGATAACAAGGCTGATGTCTGCACCGCAGGAGGCTGTTGCGGACACGGTAAGGTATCTCACAATCTGCTTCGCCGGAATACCGTTTATAACGGCATACAATGTTCTGGCGTCAATTTTCCGCGGAATGGGCGACAGCAAAAGCCCGATGTATTTCATTTCCGTTGCCTGTGTGGCGAACATCGGTCTTGATTATCTGTTTATCGGAGCTTTGCGGATGGGACCTGCCGGGGCGGCACTTGGAACAACCCTTTCGCAGGCAATCAGTGTAATAATCTCCCTCGCTGTAATCATTAAGCGCAAATCTGTTGTAATTGGAAAGAGCGACTTCAGACCGGTTCGCAGTGTCATGGGTGAAATACTGAAGGTTGGCATTCCGATAGCGTTGCAGGACGGTTTCATTCAGATTGCATTCATTTTCATCACTGTTATAGCGAACAAAAGGGGACTTGTTGATTCTGCTGCAGTCGGAATTGTTGAAAAGATTATTTGCTTTTTGTTTCTTATCCCGTCATCTTTGCTTTCAACCGTTTCCGCAATCGGTGCGCAGAGTATCGGCGCAGGAAAAAAGGAGCGTGCAAATCTCACACTCAGATATGCATGCATAATATCGGTTTGCTACGGCGCACTCGTTGTGCTTATCATTCAGTTTGCCTGCGAACCGCTTGTCGGTCTCTTTGTTCGAGATGCTGCTGTTGCTGCTTCGGGCGGCAGATATCTCAAGGGCTATGTCTGGGATGTTTTTTTTGCCGGAATACAGTTCAGCTTCAGCGGATACTTCTGCGCACGAGGAAAGTCCCAGCTTTCGTTTTTGCATAACTTCATTTCAATCGTCACGGTGCGTATACCGGGCGCATACTATATGTCACGCTTTTTCCCGAATACCTTGCTTCCTATGGGTCTTGCTTCGGCGGCAGGTTCAATGATTTCAAGCGTAATTTGTGCAATTGCATTTTATCTTCTTGAACGCAACGAAAAAAAGAATGCCAATGAGTTTTTTGCGCAAAGATGACAAAAGGATTGGCAAGGTTTTGAAGCATAAAAAACGCACGAAAGACATTTGCATCCTTCGTGCGGTATGTATTTATGATGATCATTGTTATTTAAGGATGGTCGCCTTGTCGGAATCGCAGGTCCAGCCAAGAGTGTACATATCGCCTTGCTGATCTTCTTTTCCAACATGGTAGTAGGTTTTTCCGTCGCTGCCCTTGGCGCTGTCTCCGTAAACCTCGAGTGTTACTCCGTTTTCAAGTTTTGCAACATACAGCGGATAAAAAATCTCAGTTTCCTTGTATAAAGTCATAATTTGCACGTCCTTAAAACATGTTAGTTATACTAACATAATACACTTATGACGACTATTTGTCAATGATAATGCCAAATATTTGAACTTTTACTTTTCGGGTTGTGAAACCACGGTTTGTCCTGCACTGTGTTGCATTTTCGCCGGTTTTGTTGTATAATTAATGCGTATATGAGGAAGATTCTTGAAATGTGTTCTTCATGATAGTCTGATAAAACGAAGAGTCCTGGCATTAAAAATCACGCTGTAAAGTATGCACAACTCTGAACTTAAAGTTTAAAAGCTTTGAAAAGAATAAAAATACAATCACACCTTGTCCGGCTACAACAGGGTAAAATGTGGTTTTTTTGTTTTAATTTGTGGCCGGAAAGGTTATGGGTATATTATGATTTGTCCGAAATGCAAAGCTGAAAATAAGAATAACAGTGCGTTTTGCGCCGGGTGCGGAAGTCTTTTGCCTTTGCCTGATGAAGAATCTGAGGTTGTTGCCGAGGTTGATCTTCCGCCTGTTCCGCCGATATTTTCCGGAAATTATGTGCCGAGGCGCTTCACGGAGCAAAAGCCAAAGAAGAATCATACCGGAGTTATTATTGCAATATTCGCCGTGTTGTTCGTTTTAGCGGCTGCCGTTGCTGTTGTAATCGGTCAAAACTATGGCTTTGAAAAGATTCTGAGCGTTTTTAAAACTGATCGTGAAAAGATCAGCTCTTCTGCGGTGTCAACAACATTGCCGCCGTTCTCGGAAACCACAGCTTTGACAACATCAGCATCAACAACCGAAAAACCGACCGCTTCCACCGGAGTGACCTCAACAAAACCGGTCACATCCACAAAGCCCAAGGAAAAAAAGCCGGCCGCAACAACAAAGCCTAAGACCAATAATCCGGCTTCTGAAACAAAGGCGTCAAAAAATGCCGCTCCGAAAATTACGGAAAAGGCGGCAAAAAAGAATTGAATCTGTAATTGCGGCTGAATTTATTATTCAGCAGTATCAGGTTGATTTGATTGGCGAAAGATAAATACTATTGAAAAAAGCACGCCCAAGCGTGCTTTTTATATGGCCCGCCCGGAGGGATTTGAACCCCCGATCTTCAGAATCGGAATCTGCTGCGTTATCCAGCTGCGCCACGAGC
>JAEDHZ010000010.1 GCA_016292705.1 Clostridiaceae bacterium | reverse complement strand
GCTCATTTGCGTTTTCCGAGCGCTCTCACAGTAAAACGCTGCTTCTGAGCCGCTCTTTCCTTAAAAAGCTTTTCTTTTGCTTTTTTTGCAGCAAGCTTTTTTCTCTTTTCCTTTTCCGCTGCCTTTTGCTTCAGCTCTTCGCTTTCACGGTAAAGAACAATTACGCCGCCTATCACCTGGATAACCTCGGCTTGTGTTCTCTGCGCAATTTCGTTTGCCGCCTCACGGACAGAAACCGGAGAAGATTCAAGCAACACCTTGAGCTTTATAAGCTCCCTGGCACGCAGTGCATCATCGGTCTGCTTAATCAGTGCATCCGAAATTCCTCCTTTTCCGATTTGAAAAAGCGGTTCAAGTGAATTTGCTTTTGCACGCCATGCGGCGCGTTCTTTTCCTGTCATATATGCGTCTCCTGTTTGTTTATTTCAAATACTCCGGCAACATCTGTGCAAGCTTGCGCAGTGCATTGCCCCTATGACTGATTCTGTCTTTTTCTTCAGCGGTAAGTTCAGCAAAGCTCTTTTCACCAACCATGAAAACCGGGTCATAGCCGAATCCGTTTTCGCCATGCTTTTCAAAACCGATTCTGCCCTCACATTTTCCGTCAACAACAAGCTTTTTGCCGTCCGGAAAGCAAACGCAAACCATACACACAAAGCGGGCTGTCCGATTTTCATCCGGAACATTTTCAAGGTTTTTCAGAAGCTTCTGAATGTTTGCTTCATCATTTCCATGTTCTCCTGAATAGCGAGCCGAATAAACACCGGGTTCTCCGCCGAGAAAATCCACGGCAAGTCCGCTGTCATCCGCAATGCAGGGAAAGCCGCTTTCCCGGCATCCGCTTTCCGCTTTGAGAACAGCATTTTCTTCAAAGGTCTTTCCCGTTTCCTCAACATCGGTAAGCTCTTTTCCGACCATTTCCGCCGTAACAACTTCAATGCCGAGCGGTGAAAGAATACGCTGCATCTCTGCCTGCTTTTTCATATTATGTGTAGCAATGATGAATTTCATTATTCGTCCTCATCTCTATGGGTTTCAGCAGTGTTTTCAAAAAGAGCCTTTGCAAAAACCTTTTCATTGAACGGTTGCAAATCGTCAAGCTTTTCACCGACTCCGATATATTTTATCGGAAGCTTCAGCTCGTTCTTGATTGCAAGAACAACACCGCCCCTTGCCGTTCCGTCAAGCTTTGTCAGAACAATTCCCGTAAGCTCGGCAACCTGCATAAACTCCTTCGCCTGACTGATTGCGTTCTGCCCTGTTGTTGCGTCAAGAACAAGGAATATTTCCCGGTCAGCGTAAGGAAGCTCCTTTTCAACAACACGGTATATTTTTGCAAGCTCATCCATAAGATTCTTTTTGTTATGAAGCCGTCCGGCGGTGTCGATTATTATTATGTCGCTGTCACGGGCAACGCCTGCCTGAATTGTGTCATAGACAACCGCAGCAGGGTCTGAACCCTCGCTATGCTTTATCATTTCAACGCCGGCACGGTCTGCCCAGACCTGAAGCTGTTCAATTGCAGCGGCACGGAAAGTGTCGGCTGCGCCGAGGATAACTTTTTTGCCCTGTTCTTTATACATGGCAGCCATTTTTCCTATTGTTGTCGTTTTTCCGACTCCGTTTACACCGATAACAAGAATGACGGACGGAATTGTGACAAGTCCCCAATCTTCGCCTCCGTCGAGCATTCCGGCAATGATGTCTGCAATAACCATTTTTGCGTGTCTGGGATTACGCACTTCATTTCTGTTCACACGCTGACGAAGCTCATCAATGATTGTTGTTGCCGTTGTTACACCAACATCAGCCATTATGAGTGCTTCCTCAAGGTCGTCATAAAGGTCATCGGTAATCTCTTCATAAGCTCCGATAACATCTTCAAGTTTCTTATCAAGACCTTCTCGTGTTTTTTTTAGGCCGAAGCCGAACTTTTTAAAAATACCCATAAACTTCCTCCTGTGTGTATATCGACAATAGCTGCGCTGTCATCAGACATTTCAGTTCACTCCGAGTTTTCCGGCAAGTTCTGCCGTCTTCAGTTCAAGCAGCTTTGAAACACCCTGCTCCTGCATCGTTATTCCGTAAAGCATGTCCGCTTCCTCCATTGTTCCTCGGCGGTGCGTGATGAGAATAAACTGGGTGTTCTTTGTCATTCTTCTGACATATTGCGCATAACGGGTTACATTTGCATCGTCAAGAGCCGCTTCAACCTCATCAAAGATGCAGAACGGAGCAGGATTGACTTTTAGTATTGCAAACAGAAGCGCAATGGCTGAAAGTCCCTTTTCACCGCCGGAAAGTGCATCAAGTCGTTTGACATTCTTGCCCGGAGGCTGAAGACGGATGTCAATGTCGCTTTCAAGAACATCCGCCGGGTCGGAAAGGACAATTTCCGCCTTTCCTCCGCCGAAAAGTTCCCTGAATGTTTCTGCGAAATATTGGTTTATCAAAGCGAACTGTTCACGGAAGCGATTGGCCATTTTTCCGGTGAGATCAGTGATGAGCCTTGAAAGCTCCTGCTTTGACTTTTCAACATCCGAAAGCTGCGCAGACATAAATTCATATCGTTCACTGACTTCTTTATACTCATCAATTGCCGAAACATTGACTGAACCGAGTCCGCGTATTCTATTCCTGATTTCACCGAGTCTTCGTTTTGAACCAACAGGATCATCGGTTTTGCTGCTCACGGCTGTGGCTTCCCTCAATGTGAGTTGATATTCGTCATATAGTTTTGAAACAGTACCGTCAAGCTCAAGCAACATTGCTTCCCGGCGCTCTTCAAGCCTTGCTTTCTCGCCGCCTACCGCTTCACGCTCAGCGCTTTTTTCACGCTCTGCCGCTCTGAGATGAACCGACTGCTCTTCCTTTTCGGAGCGCTGCTTCTGCAGTGATGTAATTATCTCCCTGCTCTTTGTGCAGTCTTTTCTCAGAAGAGCTGCCTTTTCTTTCAATTCGTCAATGAGCGAGCTGAGTTCAGTATTCTTCTTTCTGATATCCTCAATTTCCTCATCGAGTTGCTTATCCTTGTCCTCGTTACTTACAAGGCGGGAAATGAGAAGATTCATCGCCTGCGTCCTTACGGCAAGATCCTTATCCGCATCATGAAGCTCAAGACTGAGCTTTGAAAGCTCAGCTGTAATCTTTTCACGCCGGAAGGAAAGCTCATTTTTCTTTTCACCGAGCGAAGAAAGCTTTTCCTCGTTTTCCTCAATTGAGGAAGTGAGCAATCTGCTTTCTTCTCTTGCTTTTTCCAACACTTCCTCAAGCGCTGAAAGCCGTTCAAGGCAGGTTTCCCTTTCGCTTTTCAGCTCATCAAATGCAGATTTTGAAGTCAGGTATTGCTCTTCGGAGAGCTTTTTTTCGCCTTCAAGGCGTATTTTTTTCTCCTGGGTTGAAAGAAGTTCAGACTTTGCCGCATCAAATTCCGCTTCCGCTTTAGTAATGCTTACGCAAAGCTCATTATAGCTTTTTTGAAGCTCATCGGTTTCATTTTTGAGCTCTTCGTGCTTTTTGAAAAGGCGCTCAATCTCGCTTGAACGGGAAAGGATACCTGCGTTCCTGCTTTGCGAACCGCCGGTCATTGAACCACCGGCGTTCACCACCTGTCCGTCAAGCGTCACGATTTTAAAACGATAAGAATATTTTTTTGCAAGATCCACTGCGCAGTCAATATCCTCGCAAACAGCAATGCGTCCGAGCAGTGAGCGGACGATCTCATCATATTTAGAGTCATAGGAAACAAGTTCATTTGCCATTCCGACAAAGCCTTCAACCTCTTCCAGTCCCTTTTCCTCAAAGCTTTTTGCTCTGACAGAGGAAACAGGTTGAAAGGTTGCACGACCTGCACCGTTGCGCTTGAGAAAATTGATTGCGCTTTTTGCATCGTTTTCATTTTCGCAGACAATGTTCTGAACCGAATTACCGAGTGCGGTTTCAACGGCAACAGTGTGTTCGCCTTTCATGGAAATGATTTTTGAAACAGTCCCGATTATTCCTGAAAGCGTTCCGTTTTTCCCCTCCCGGACAACAGCCTTGACCGAGCCGGAATAACCGTCCATGTTTTTTTCAAGATCTTCCAGCATTTTTCTTTTTGAAAGAAGATGCTGAAGCTCAAAAAGCTTTTCATCAAGACTGCGCTTGAGTGCGTCTGCTTTTTCGTTTCTCGCTTTGAGGCGGAGGGAAAGGCCCTCAACAGCATTGGAAAGCGCAGTGATTTCCTCATTGCACTTCTCGAGCAAATCAAGCTTTTCCTGCCTTTCCTTTTCAAAGGCTTTCAGACTTTCTTCCCTTTGCGCACTCAACACTTCAACGGATGACATTCGCAATTCAATTTCCTCAATTGAGGATTGCGATGTTGATTCATTGACACGGCAGTCGGCAAGCTTCGAGGTGAAAGCGGCAATTTCCGCCGAAAGCTTTTTTGCAAGCTTGTCAAGGGATTCATCCTCGTGACTCTTCTCTTCAAGTTCTTTTTTAACTCGTTCAACTTCGCCGCGCTTTTTTGCAGCAATCTGCTTAATCTGAGAAATGAGATTTTCCTCAGTTTCAATTTCCTTTTTCAACTGCTCACTATTCTGCTTAGAATAGTTCTTGTCACCCAGAATACGGGCAATGGTCTGCTTGTTATGTTCAATTGAATTTTCAAATACGGCGCATTGACTGTCATAGGTTGAAGCCAACTCTTCAGCTTCAGAAATCCCTTGTCGGATTTCCTCAATTTTTACGGTTATGTTCTGCGCCTCACTATAGGACAGTTCAATACTCTTTTCTATTCCGTCAAGCTCACTCTGCGCACGGTCATAGTGAGCTGCGGCGATTGAGATGCTGTCCTCCTGCTTTCTGATATCTGCTTTAAGTTTGTCAATATTATAAAGCCAGAGACCGATTTCAAGTCCTTTGCGCTCTTCTGAAAGAACAAGGAATTTCTGAGCCTTTTCGCTTTGTGTTTTGAGCGGGCCGATTCGGCTTTCAAGCTCCGCAAGAATGTCACGAAGTCTGACCAGGTTATCCTCAGCCTGAGAAAGTTTTCTGACTGAATCGTTGCGGCGATAGCGGTAAGCAGAGATTCCGCAGGCTTCCTCAAGCATTTCACGGCATTCTTTGCCTTTTCCGGATATCATTTCCGCAATCTTTCCCTGACTGACCATTGAGTAACCGTCACGGCCAAGACCCGTGTCCATAAAAAGCTCGTTAATATCACGAAGACGAACCGTTTTTCCGTTAAGCTTATATTCGCTTTCTCCGGAACGGTAAAACCGCCTCGTTACGGCAATCTCGTCATCATCAACCGATTCGATACTGCGGTCAGAGTTATCAAGTTTCAAGGTTACGCTCGCATAGCCGTGAGCTTTTCTGACCTTTGTTCCGTCAAAGATGACATCTTCCATTTTAGAGCCGCGCAGGGATTTGCTGCTTTGCTCGCCGAGTACCCAGCGGACAGCGTCGGAAATATTGCTTTTTCCGCTTCCGTTGGGTCCGACAACAGCAGTAATACCGCTGCCGAATTTCAGCGTTGTTTTTTCAGGGAAGGACTTGAAGCCCTGCATTTCTATTTCTTTTAAGATCATCTTGTTCTTCCTTCTCCGTTCCCGGTCTAAACGGGTAAAAAGCGACCGAGTCTGACTTCATATTTATCAATGTTTTCTTCCGTCTTAATGTTCATTGTATATCCGAGTTTTTTAAAATAAGTGATGTTTTCCTTTTTCTGTCCCTTTGCCTGCGAAAGAAAGCGGGGTGAAACAAAAACAGTTGTTTCACCTTTTCTGACATGATTGTCCGCAAGCAGCTTTTCGATATTCTCACGGTACAATCTGCTTTCACACATCTCACGAAAAGCCGGATGGTATGCACCGGCCACATAACCGTCTTCCACTCCGCCGCCGGAATGGAGACCAAGTCTTATTACCTTGATGCCGCTGCAATTAAACATTTTCAGAAGTCTGCTGCAAAGTTCAATTGCTTCCTCAAGCGTCTGCGCCTGATAAACGCCCTCATAATACAGCCTTTCAAGGACTGTGTTTTTCAAAACAACGGTTGGATAAATGCGAACGGTATCAGGCTTCAGGGCAATCAGTCTTTCGGCGGTAATGATTGCCTTTTCAGCTGTGTCGCCGTAAAGCCCCGTCATCATCTGAACCCCGAGTTCAAAGCCGTAGGATCTGATAAGATGACAGGCACTTTCACACTGAGCGGCAGTATGACCTCGCCCGTTGAGAAAAAGCACCTCATCATCCATACTCTGACAACCGAGTTCAATTGAAGTAACACCGTACATCTTCAGAAGAGAAAGAATTTCATCATTGATGCAATCAGGTCTTGTTGAAATTCTGATGCCCCTGAAAAGACCTCGGTCAAGGTAGCTCTTTGCACATTTCAAAAGCGAAAGCATATACCCTCTTTCAATTGCGGTAAAGCTTCCTCCAAAAAATGCAATCTCCCCGCCCGAAACATCAGCTTTACCGTTAAGCGCAGTTTCGCAGGCAGTTATGACATCGGCTTCTTCCGGTCTTTTGACAAAACCGGAAATTGTTTTCTGGTTGCAAAAACTACACCTGTGTGGACAACCTTCATCCGGAACAAAGAGAGCAACATTTATATGTTTCATTCCTTGATGCCCATAAGTTCAAGTGCTTTTTTTGCGGCGGCCTGCTCGGCACCCTTTTTTGAACCACCGATCCCGCTGCCGATGACATTGCTGTTGAGGTGCACCTCAACCTCAAAACTCTTGTCATGATCCGGTCCGCTTTCGCCAACAAGAATATATGTAAGGTGTTCATCGGGGTTTTTCTGAATAATCTCCTGCAAGGCGGTTTTATAGTCCTTGAACTTCGGGGCTTCATTGACCGCCTTTTTCAGAAAACGCAAAACAAACTTGCGAGCTTCTTCAAGTCCGCCGTCAAGATAAATGGCAGCGATAACAGCCTCAAAAGCATCGGCAAGAATTGAAGGGCGACGGCGACCGCCTGTGCGCTCCTCTCCTTTTCCAAGCAGTATGTATTTGCCAAGATCGATTTCCTTTGCAAAGCCGAAAAGCGATTTTTCGCAAACGCATGCTGCTCTCCTTTTTGTCATTTCTCCCTCCGGAAGATGGCTGAGATTATGAAAAAAATAATCCGCAGAAATGACACCCAGGACAGAATCACCCAGAAATTCAAGTCTTTCATTGCAATCTCGCGAGAGCTGTTTTTCGTTGGCATAGGACGAATGTGTGAACGCAATTTCAAGAAGTCTTTCATTCCTGAAGCTATATCCTATTTTATTCTGAAATTCTTCAAACATAAGCTTACCTCCTTTACGGCAACCTGATCACATCTGAAAGCGAATCAAGAGCTCGCTTTGAAAGTGCGGCATAGCGTTCCTTTTTGTCTCTTATCTTCGGTTCAATCGGCGGAAGAATACCGAAATTCGCACCCATAGGCTGAAAATTGCTGACGCTCTCATCGCTGATATACCGTGAAAGCGCACCTATCATTGTTGTTTCCGGAAAAACAACCGTTTCCTTTTTGTTTATTCGCCTCGACATATTAATTCCTGCCATAATACCCGACGCAGCGGACTCCATATAGCCCTCAACTCCGGTAATCTGACCGGCGAAGAAAAGGTCAGATCTTTTTCTGAAGCTGAAATCGCCGGAAAGCAAACGGGGAGAATCAATATAAGTGTTGCGGTGCATAACACCGTATCGAACAAACTCTGCATTATGCAAAGCAGGTATCATGGAAAAGACCCTTTTCTGCTCCGGAAACTTCAGGTTGGTCTGGAATCCGACAAGGTTATAAAGCGTTCCGCTTTTGTTCTCCTTTCGCAACTGCAAAACTGCCCACGGTCTGTGTCCGGTTTTGGGGTCACGCAATCCAACCGGCTTCAGCGGTCCGAAACGGATTGTGTCCTTTCCCCTTGCCGCCATAACCTCAATGGGCATACAGCCCTCATAAACATCCCTGCGCTTATCAAAGGAATGAAGTTCGGCGCTTTCGGCGTTGATAAGAGCCTCAAGGAAAGCTTCATACTGCTCTTTGTTCATCGGGCAGTTGATATAGTCATCATCTCCACCCCTATCATAGCGTGAAGCGCAAAAGGAAAGCTCATAATCAATGCTCTCGGCGGTCACAATGGGAGCTGCTGCATCAAAAAAGAACAAGCCGGTTCCGCAAATATCACTGATGCTTCTGCTCAGGCTCTCACTTGCGAGCGGTCCTGCGGCAACAATAACATTGCCCTGCGGGATCTCACTGACTTCCTCATGAACAACGGTAATGAGAGGATGTGACACGATTCTTTCTGTTACAAGTTCGGAAAACCTGTCACGGTCAACGGCAAGTGCGCCGCCCGCAGGAACCTCACATTTATCCGCACACTGCATACATATTGAACCGAGACGGCGCATTTCTTCTTTCAAAAGTCCTGCTGCGGACTCAAGCCTTTTTGCTTTGAGCGAGTTCGAGCAAACAAGCTCGGCAAGCGTTGTCATATGATGAGCCGGACTGAACTTTTTCGGCTTCATTTCAAAAAGCTCAACTTCAATGTTGCTTTGCGCAAGCTGCCATGCCGCTTCAACACCGGCAAGTCCGCCGCCGATAACCTTAACTTTGCTCATAACTTCCTCCTCGGCTTTTTGCAGCAGTACAGTTATAATCAGATTTACTTTGATTTATAACCGCACTTTTCATCAAGACAGGCAAGAACGCCGCCCTTACCCTTGAAGAGAGATTTTCCGCAGTTCGGGCAGGTCTGCTCGGTCGGCTTATCCCATGTCATAAAGTCGCAATCAGGCCAGTTGTCGCAACCGAAGAAAGCGTAGCCTTTCTTGGATTTTTTTGCAATAACCTTTCCGCCGCATTTCGGACAAGTTGCTCCCGTTTCAACAACATAGGGCTTTGTATTCTTACATTCCGGATAACCCGGACAGGCAAGGAATTTGCCGAATCTGCCGGTTTTGATAACCATCATTTTTCCGCATTTTTCGCAGGGAATATCGGTCTGATCCTCCTGAAGCTGGAGCTTTACGCCCTGCATTTCGCCCTTGACCTTTTCAAGGTTCTGTTCAAAATCATCATAGAACTCATGCAGAAGTCTGATATAGTCCTTTTCTCCCTCGCCCACACTGTCAAGTCCGCTTTCCATTTGCGCAGTGAACTTTGTGTTGACAATCTTCGGGAACTTTTCTTTGAGCAGCTTTGTAATTGTTTCGCCAAGTTCGGTCGGAACAAGCTGCTTTGATTTTCTTGAAACATACTCACGCTTGACAATGGTTGAAATAATCGTTGCATAGGTACTCGGACGGCCTACGCCGTTTTCTTCAAGCGTTTTAATGAGAGTCTCCTCAGTATAGCGTGCCGGCGGTTGGGTAAAGTGCTGATTCTTGGTAATCTCCCGTTCTTTCAGACTTTCACCCTCAGATATACCGTCGGGAAGCTTGCCCTTTTCCTCATCATCGGCTGCATTGTCATAAAGAACCGTGAAGCCGTCAAACTTAACTGAATATCCGCTTGCAGTGAAAAGGCAGTATCCGCCGTCTTTTTCGTTCTTACCGACACCTTTAATTTCAAGCTTTACAGTATTCTGAACGCACTGCGACATCAAAGAGGCAACAAAACGCCGCCATATAAGGTTATAAAGCTTATACTGATCTGCGGAAAGGCTCTCCTTTATCGATTCGGGAGTAAGTGTTACGGTTGAAGGCCTTATTGCCTCGTGTCCGTCCTGAGCATTATTTCTTGATTTGAAGTAGCGGGGCTTTTCGGGCATATATTTATCTCCGTATACCGAGCGGACATACTCATCAGTAGCACTTCTCGCCTCTTCGGAAATCCTCAATGAGTCGGTTCTCATGTATGTGATAAGACCGACCATGCCATGTCCGGCAATCTCAACGCCTTCATAAAGCTCCTGAGCAACCTTCATTGTTTTTTCAGCACGGAAACCGAGCCTTCGTGCAGCCTCCTGCTGAAGGGTTGATGTGATGAACGGCGGGGCGGGATTCTTCCTTCGTGTTCCCTTTTTCAAAGAGCTGATGCTATATTGCGCATCCTCCAAACGGGAGAGAATGCCGTCAGCTGCCGCCTCATCTGAAAGCTTGAGCTTTCCACTCTCATCACCGTAGAACTGCGCATTGATAACCTTTCTTCCGGCAAGAAACTTGCCTTCAATCGTCCAGTATTCCTCCGGAACAAAGGCACGAATCTCATCCTCACGGTCAACAATCATTCTCAGCGCAACGCTCTGAACACGACCGGCGGAGAGTCCCCTGCGTATCTTCTGAGAAACAAAAGGACTCAGTTTATAGCCGACAAGACGGTCAAGAATACGGCGAGCCTGCTGGGCATTGACAAGGTCAAGATCAACCTTGCGCGGCGAAGCCATTCCGTTTTTGACACCGGTTTTTGTAATTTCGTTAAAGGTTACACGGTTGCTTTCTTCAAGGTCAAGTCCGAGCAACGACGCAAGGTGCCAAGAAATCGCTTCGCCCTCACGGTCCGGGTCGGTTGCAAGATAGACCTTGTCGCTTTGTGCAACAGCATCTTTAAGCTCTTTGACAAGCTTTTCCTTTCCCTTTACTACACTGTATTTCGGAGCAAAATCATGCTTGACATCAACGCTGAGGCGTGCAGCCGGAAGATCCCTGACATGACCTTTTGACGCCAGAATGTTATATCCCTTTCCGAGATAACTTTTAAGGGTTTTCGCCTTCGACGGCGATTCAACAATAATCAGGTCTGACATATTTTCACCTTTCAAAATCAGATGTTACTTTTATATTCAAACGCCGGTAACTCTGTAATTATTTCCGCCGACACAAGTGACATGACCGCCGATTTCAAGCTCGGTCAGTGCAATAAGAACTTTGCTGACGGGGAGAGAACTTTCTCTGATGATATCATCAAGAGGCGTGTCCTTGATTTTCATTACATTATACACCAAAGCGGCATTTTTAGAAATACCTTCCGGCGTGGTTTTTAAAATTTTTGCTTTTTCTTCACTTTTGGACTCAACTGCGTTCGGTTTTTGTGCTTTTTTCACAGAGGATTTTGCAGAAGAAACAACATTTTCACCCAACGGAAAAACATCAATTCCCTCAAAAGGCATTTTGGGTTCTCCATTGGAAAATTCAATCTTTCCGGCAAGCTCAAAACGGTAGTTATCGAGAACATCTCGTGCACTGAAAACTGCGTGCGCCCCATCAATAATCAGCTTGTTTGAGCCGGCATAGGAAACGCTTGAAACATCACCGGGAACAGCGAAAACATCCCGTCTCTGCTTTTTTGCGTGTTCAGCCGTGTTGAGCGTTCCGCTTCTGATATTCGCTTCAATTATCACAACGCCGTTTGAAACGCCGGAAATAATGCGGTTGCGTAACGGAAAGTATCCTTTTCCTGCCAGTGTCAGAGGCGGATACTCGGTAATTGTTGCGCCGTTCTGTGTGACCTCATTGCGCAGTTGCTCATTTTCGCTAAGATAGTTTGAATCGTGCCCGCAGCCCATGACAAGAATTGTTTTTGTTTTTTCCTCAATTGCACATCTGTGTGCAATGCTGTCAATGCCCAAAGCTCCGCCGCTGACGATTATCGCTTTGTTTTTTGCAAGTCCCCGTGTAATCTGCTCTGTTGCCTTTATTCCGTATTCTGACGGCTTTCTTGTTCCGATTACACCAATTGCAAGGCTGCTGTCGTTCAGGCAGGAAATATCACCCCTGACAAAAAGTGCAAGCGGATAGTTACGGATGTTCAGAAGCCTTTGCGGATAATCAGGATTATCCGGAGTAATAACACTTATATCGTTCTCTTCGCAATACTCAAGTACTTTTTCTCCCGAACGGATATCGGTATGCTTCAATCTTTGAAGACCGCAGGCACTAAGTCCAAAAAATCCTTCGGAAAACGCACCGGAAAGCCGCAAATCATCATCCGAGGCTTCGTATATACTTCTTGCAGAACCGTATGCGCAAAGAAGAGCATTTGTGTTTGCCCCGAAGCCCAAAGCACGCTGAAGCCAGAGCCAGTATAATCTCTTGTCCAATTCTTTCTCCATATAAAACTAACCTCTCATGAGCTCCCATATAACAAGAGCGGCAGCAACAGAGGCGTTGAGCGACTCCGCACGGCCTTTCATAGGTATTGTTACACTTTCGCAAGAGTCGAAAATCTTTTTTGAAACGCCGTTTCCCTCGTTGCCGATAACAGCAATAACAGAACCGTTCATATCGACATCGGTTATAGACCTTGCGCTGAACGAAGGAGTTGTTGCATAAGCCTTGAAGCCTTTCGCTTTGCACCTTCCGATAAGCGAGCCAAGATCATCCGTCCGGACAACGGGCAAACGCAGAAGCGAACCCATTGCTGCACGCTGTGCTTTCGGATTATAGATATCACATCCGCTTTCAGTGATGAGGGCTGTTATTCCCATCGCTTCCGCCGTGCGTGCAACCGCACCGAGATTCGCCGGATCCTGAACATTCTCAAGTGCAATGAATTTTCCGCTTTTGAGAACACTTTCCTCGTTGCAGACCGGCATACAGGCGCAGACGCAGAAAAAGCCCTGAGGTGATTGAGTATCGCTCAACTTTGCGGCAGCTGCGTTTGAAATCTGAAAAGTATTCTCCGCTTTTGAGGAGATGAAACGAACATCTGCTTCATGCTTTTCAAGGGCAATTTTTGTGTAAAAAAAAGTCCTGACCGTAATTTCACATTCCGCTGCGTCACGGCAAAGACGAAGCCCTTCAAGAAGAAAACTGTTCTTTTCTTTCCTCTCCTTCGATGAAACTGCAAGCTTTGCGGCAGTCTTGATTTTTTCGTTGGATGCGCTTTCAATAACGCCTGTCATAATTCTTTCCCTTTCAAAGTTCACCAAAAAAAGCTGAAAACAAAATGCGGTGTCGCTTTGACAAATGTAATCTGCACAAGGTGAACACACAAAACCAAAAAAGACAAATACGCCCGAGAGGATTTCTCGGACGCATAATGATTGATTAAAGAGCAGCCTTTGCCTTTTCAACAAGGGCGGTGAAAGCAGCGGGATCGGCAATTGCAATCTCTGAAAGCATCTTTCTGTTAAGAGTAATGCCGGCTTTCTTGAGTCCGTTGATGAAAGTTGAATAATTTGTTCCGTTTGCCTTGCATGCAGCGGAAATTCTTGTTATCCAAAGGCGACGGAAGTCACGCTTTTTCTGCTTTCTTCCGATGTAAGCATAGTTTCCGCTCTTCATAACAGCCTGCTTAGCTGTTTTAAAGAGGCTGTGCTTTGAACCATAATATCCTTTTGCAAGCTTCAAAACTTTATTTCTTCTCTTACGAGTCATCATTGCGCCTTTAATACGAGCCATGATAAAGTACCTCCGTTATAATATATTTCTCTGAAATCAGAAGTTGTTGGAAAATGAGCCGCACGGTCATCCGGCGGTGAGCATCTTATTTATAAGGAATGAGACGTTTGATCTGCTTCTGATTTGTAACGTCGGCAACTTCTGTTTTGCGAAGATTTCTCTTGCGCTTTGTAGTCTTCTTGTTAAGGATGTGAGATTTGTAAGCATGACCACGGATGGGCTTACCGTTCTTTGAGAGCTTAAAACGCTTTTTCGCTCCGCTGTGAGTTTTAATCTTAGGCATGATTCTTCCTCCTGTAATTACTTTTTTGTTTTCGGTGCAAGGAACATCTGCATTGAGCGACCTTCAAGCTTAGCCGGTTTTTCAACCGAGCTGAACTCAGCACAGGCTTCGGAAAAGTTACTCATTGTTACAAGTCCGTTTTCCGGATGAGCCATCTCACGGCCACGGAAACGAATTGAAACCTTGACCTTGTTTCCGCTTTCAAGGAAGCGTTTTGCGTGGTTAACCTTTGTTTCAAAGTCATGCTTGTCGATATTAAGAGAAAGACGAATCTCCTTAATTTCGATGACATGTTGGTTTTTCCTTGCTTCCTTTTCACGCTTGGTCTGTTCAAAGCGATATTTTCCGTAATCCATGATTTTGCACACCGGCGGTTTTGCCTGCGGCGCAATCTTAACAAGATCAAGATTTTTTTCCTCGGCAATTTTCAATGCCTCGGCAGCAGACATGATGCCGATTGCCTCGCCGTCTTCAGCGATGACACGCAGCTCTCTGTCCCGGATTTCCTCGTTGATCTGCATTTCTTTGATAGCGATGTTCATACACCTCCAAAAAATCTGTTAAAACTAAAGCGTGAACAGAGTTTTCCCGTTCACGCTCAATACACTCAAACAAGCTATTGACCTTCAAAAACAAAATTCGGAAGGTGAGAACGAAACAATGCTCTGCTTTGTTGCCCAAATATAATACTACCGTCTTTTGTGTTTGTCAAGTATTTTTTGAAACTTATGTGATTTTATTCACAAAATTACAAATCAACATATAAGCATATAAAAAGTCAGATATTTCCCCAAGAACACCGGTTTCACCGTCCGGCAGAAACCGTTTTACATTGAATGATCCGTCAGAATAATTTCATTTCCGTCGGTAAATGTTGCAACAATTCCGTCACGGTTAACACAGGAATAAATCGAAGCTTTTGCCTCAACGGTAAGATTCCATTTGACATTCGGATAGATTTTTCCGAGGTAGTTTGTGACAATGGCAATCTTCGGCGTAAGCTTATTGATAAAACTTCTTGAGGAAGAACCGAAATAACCGTGATGACCGATCTTCAAAAGGTCAACATGACCAATTTCATCGCCGTACTTTTTTTCAAGCCCCGACTTTGCGGTAAAGTCCGCTGCAAGAAAAGCGGTACGCTCCCCTTTTTTCAACAAGACGCCGACACTTGAAGCGTTTTCGCCTTTTCCCATGAGCTCTTCTGAATTAACGGTGTTGATAAATCGGACACTGAAATCACCGAACAAAAATTCCTTGTCCGGCAGATTTGCGGTAACCGGAATCCCCTTTTCTTTCAGCGCATCAATTATCCTGTTATAGGTCTGAATATTGCCCCAGCCGTTGCTTTCGAGATCTGTTCCGACATTTGGATCGTACTCTTTAAAATACGCTTTTTTGATTACTATATCGTCATTTTTGATGATATCCTCAAAGTTTCCGTAATGGTCATAGTGGCAATGCGTTCCAAGAATGAAATCAAGGTGCGCCTTGCCGTCCTGACCGGTAGCAACTTTTTTGATGTAATTGATAACATCGTCACAAAAGCCCCGGTATTCGATCTTCCTGCGAGGATCGCTGTTTCCCTCGCCGGAATCAACAAGGGCAAAGTGTCCGTTGCTTTCAATAAGCATACAATCTGAATTGGCCGTGTTCAAAAAGTGAATACGGTCGTCCCCGTTTTTGTAATCAAATGTTTCAACAGAAAAAGAGTACTCCTTTTCATACTTGTTGCAAAGAATAAGCGAATAGATATCAAGGAGGAAAACAGAAATCATTACAAAGTAAGTAAGTCCCCTGACAATATCTTTTATGAGCTTACCTTTGTCAGAAATTTTTTTACCTGCAGCTCTTTTGTTCATTTTTTAATCCTCCCTGCCACAACGGAAAACACAATGCAGATAACCGCTGCTATGAATGGGTTAAAGAAAACAAAACTGAATGCGGAAACAAAAAACAGTGTGATTCCGATGAAGCTTCTTTCTGCAAACACAGGTGCAGCAATTCTGAACGGAACTCTCTGCCAGACTGATACAATAAACACAACCGCAAGCGAATGCACCGGGATTCTTGATATTATGCCGGGACAAAGCATCGCAAACAAAACGGACACAGCGACCGCCGTCAGTGCCGAAAAGGATGTATATTTAAGAATGTTGCGCCTTGCGGCCGGAAAACCGCCGAGCAAAGCCGAGACGGTGCTGCATGAAGCGGCAGCAAGCGAATCCCTTTTCTCCTGCGGCTTGAAAACCGACCAGACAACCGCAAGAGCAAACGCACCCTTTATTACAGTCAA
>JAEDHZ010000205.1 GCA_016292705.1 Clostridiaceae bacterium | reverse complement strand
CGATTATTCCGCACAATTCAGTTTTTTGAATGAACCCCCAATTCAAATCAAAAGAGGCTGTTTCGGCACTTCAGAATGTTTAAGCAAATTACTGAAGTGCCTTTTTCAGCCTCTTATTTATTATTCAAGCTCAAACGCTCCGGTATAAAGCTTGCAATAAACGCCCTTTTCCTCAATGAGCTTTTCGTGACTTCCCCGTTCGATTATCCGTCCGTGGTCAAGAACCATTATGACATCCGAGTTCTTAACGGTTGAAAGGCGGTGCGCAATGACAAAGACCGTTCTGCCGTGCATCAACGCATCCATTCCGCTTTGAACAAGGGCTTCCGTTCTTGTGTCAATGGAGGAGGTCGCCTCGTCAAGAATCATTACCGGCGGGTCTGCAACGGCGGCACGGGCAATTGAAAGCAACTGTCGTTGTCCCTGGGAAAGATTTGCTCCGTTGCCGGTGAGCATTGTGTTGTAGCCGTCCGGCAAACGCTTTATGAAGCCGTCAGCATTGGCAAGCTTCGCCGCATTATACACCTGCTCATCTGTTGCGTTGAGATTTCCGTAGCGGATATTTTCCATGACAGTTCCCGTGAAAAGGTTTGTTTCCTGAAGAACAATTCCGAGTGAGCGGCGCAGGTCGCTTTTTTTGATTTTGTTGATATTGATTCCGTCATATCGGATTTTTCCGTCTGCAATATCATAAAAACGGTTGATGAGATTGGTTATTGTTGTTTTGCCGGCTCCCGTTGCACCGACAAAGGCAACCTTTTGCCCCGGTTCGGCGTAAAGGGTGATATCATGAAGAACATCCTTGCCCTCCTCATAGCCGAAGTCAACATCAAAGAACCTTACCTCTCCTCTGAGCTCGGTATAGGTTACGCTGCCGTCGGAATGGGGATGCTTCCACGCCCAGAGACCGGTTCTTTGTTCGCTTTCCGTAAGATTTCCGTCCTTGTCCTTTGCGGCATTGACAAGGGTAACATATCCCTCATCCGTTTCGGATATTTCGTCAAGCAGATCAAAAATTCTTTCAGCACCGGCAAGAGCCATGACCACGGCATTGAGCTGCTGCGACAGCTGATTGATAGGCATTACGAAGCTTTTTGAAAGCTGCATAAACGAGGCAACCGAAGCAAAGCTCAGACCACCCACACCATTGACGCACAGCAGACCTCCGATCACCGCAACAAGAACATACTGCAGGTGTCCGAGATTGTTATTGACCGGCCCGATGATGTTTGCAAATTTGTTTGCGTTATAGGCGTTTTCAAAAAGTTCATCGTTCTTTTGGTCAAACTCGTTTTTTGCGGCTTCCTCATGGCAAAAGACCTTGATAACCTTCTGACCATTAATCATTTCTTCGATATAGCCGTTAACGCTGCCGAGTGATGCCTGTTGGCGGACAAAGAACTTTCCGCTGCGTCCTGCAACCTTGCCGGTTATCAGAAGCATCATGAAAACACTGAAAACAACAAAAATTGTGAGATGCCAGCTGAGCGAACACATTGCGCCGAAAACGGACACAACTGTGACCGCAGAGGAAACGGTTTGCGGAATTGTTTGCGAAATCATCTGGCGCAGGGTATCTGCGTCATTTGTGTATCGGCTCATGATATCGCCATGGGTGTTGGTGTCAAAATACTTTATCGGTAATGTCTGCATGTGGGAAAACATATCATCCCTGATGGTTTTCAGAACCCCCTGCGAAACCAAAGCCATCACTCTGTTCTGAATATATACCGCAACTATTCCGGCGAGGAAAATGAGCGCCATCTTGATTATTGCACCGAAAAGGGGCATAAAATCCTTGGTCGGGGCTTTGAGCAGCGGCTCAATATAATCTCCGATCAGAGTTTTGATGAAAAGCGATGAAGCAACACTTGAGGCTGCCGTAATGATTATGCAGAAAACAACTGTCAGAAGCTTCAGAGCATTACCCTTGATGATATAGCCGAACAGGCGTTTTACCGTTCCTTTTTTAACCTTTTTCTTAGGCATACCTCTTGCATTGATATGACCTCCGGGTCCTGCAGGAACCTTTGAAACTCTTTCTCCTGCCATTACTCTTTTCCTCCCTTCACCTGTGAATTGTATACCTCGGTGTATATCGGATCTTTTCCGAGAAGTTCCTGATGCGAGCCGATATTTTCAATTTCGCCGTTGTCAAGAACAATAATCTTATCAGCGTGCTCAATTGAGGATATACGCTGGGCTATAATAATCTTCGTTGTCTGCGGAATGTATTCGGCAAAACCTTTTCTGATGAGGGCATCGGTTTGCGTGTCAACTGCACTTGTTGAGTCATCAAGAACAAGGATTTTCGGCTTTTTAAGCAGTGAACGGGCAATGCAGATCCTCTGTTTCTGTCCGCCGGAAACATTCGTTCCGCCCTGCTCAATATATGTGTCATAGCCGTCTTCAAAGGTTTTGATGAACGAGTCCGCCTGCGCAAGTCTGCAAGCCTCCTCCATTTCATCTTCAGTTGCTTGCGGGTTTCCCCAGCGCAGATTGTCTTTTATCGTTCCGGAAAAGAGAACATTTTTCTGCAATACCATTGCAACACTGTCACGAAGAACATCAAGGTCATATTTCCGGACATCAACGCCGCCGACGCTGACCGAGCCCGTTGTCACATCATAAAGCCGGGCAATGAGCTGAACAAGGGTTGATTTTGAAGAACCGGTTGAGCCGATTATACCGACAGTTTCACCGGACTCAATCTTAAAGCTCACATTCTTCAGACAGAGCTTGTTTTCATCGTTTTTATAGCTGAAGCCGACATTTGAAAATTCAATTGAGCCGTCCCTGACCTGCATGACAGGGTTTTCCGGGTTCTTCAGACTGCTTTGTTCTGCAAGCACTTCGGAAATACGCTCAGCTGACGCACGGGACATTGTCAGCATTACAAATATCATTGAAAGCATCATGAGATTCATAAGAATCTGCATGGCGTAGGTCATGAGAATAACAAGATCACCCGTTGTCAGCCCGTTTTCCGGAACATTTCCGGATGCCACAATGAGCTTTGTGCCGAACCATGATATCAGAAGCATTGTTGAATAGGCGGCGGTCTGCATCAGCGGTGCATTGAGTGCAAGCAGTTTTTCGGCGGAAATGAAGTCCTTGTATATACTGTTTGAAACGGTCTTGAATTTTTCCTGTTCATAATTTTCGCGGACAAAGGATTTCACAACACGGATTCCGTGGAGATTTTCCGAAACAATTGTGTTGAGCTTGTCATAGGTCTTGAACACCCGT
>JAEDHZ010000204.1 GCA_016292705.1 Clostridiaceae bacterium | reverse complement strand
ACAAGCGAAAATGCCGTTACTCTTCCGTCCTCAAGAACAATGTTGCTTTCGCCCTTGCCGTAGACAGCCTCCTGAACCCGCTGAGCGGCAAGCGGAAGGTCCATCAGAACAACAGACTGATCCCCTACCCAGCCGGTGCGGAAAACATCCTCATCACTTAACGGAGTCTGAACAATGTCATAGTTTATCCAGCCGTTGGCAAGAGCCTGAGCGGCATAGGAAAGAATCTGCATTTTTGTCAGGTCGGTTTTGACATACTTGAAAAGTGTGTCAAGCGCACCGCTGAGCTGTGAAAGGCTTGCGCCCTTTGCGGAATTGATGAGCGCAGTGATAACCTGGCGCTGACGCCTTGTTCTGCTGACATCCGAGTCGGAGTCCGAATGGCGGATACGGGCAAAAACAAGCGCCTGCGAACCCGTCAGCCTGACTGCCGGACCGTAGTCAATTGTGTGGACAGTGGTTCGATTGATATACTCGGCTTCATACTGCTGAACTTCAACGGTCAGACCGCCGAGCGCATTGATGATATCCCTGAAAGATGAAAAATCAACCGCAACATAATAGTCGATATCAATTTTGAAATCTTTTTCAATTGTGTCAATCAGTGCTTCGTCCGCACCGTAGTAATAGGATGAATTGAGCTTTCCGTATCGCCCGCTTCCGCCGATGTTCATATATGTCCAGGTGTCACGGAAAAAGGAGGTCATGTTGATTTTTTTCGTCTTTTTGTTGAGCGAAACAAGAATGAGCGAATCTGAACGGCCACCCTGCTCAAGCGCAGTATCGGAATCAAGGCCGACAAGCAGAACATTGATTACATTCTTGCTTGAACGCAGGTCTCCGCCGTTGTTTGCCCATTCATAAAGATACTCATTGAGCGATCCGGCCTCGTTAATTGCTTTCATTATTTTAACTTCTTCATCGTCAACAATATCATCCTTGGGAATACTGATGCTCTGTTGGTTGTTGTCCTTTTCATAGGTAATGGTGTTGAGCAGACTGTTGACATATCCAAGACCGAGAGCGATAACAAGCATGAATGCCGTTAAAAGGAAATAGATATTTTTTGCTCTTCTGCGCTTATTTGTCCAGAAAAAGGAGGCAATGGGGTTGCTCTTCTTCCTTTTTCCGGCCTTTGTTTCCTTGATTTCCTTTGTTTTCACCTTCATCACCTTTTATAATTCTCATGAGCCGGGCAGAAAAGCTCTGAACCGGCTTCTGGTTTTTGTCTTTGGTAACTTCTGATTAAATGAGAGGTTACCAAAAAAGAGAAATATCCACGGTTGATTATATTTGCATGATTAAAATATAGTTTAATTGCAAGTTGTTTCCTTGTGGGTAAACGGTGTAATTTTTTTACATCCGTCCGCTGTGCTTGGGGCAATTTTTCGGGCGGAATCCGTACGGGCGGCGCTCACAGCCGCCCGAGCAATCAACCTGTTGCTCGGTTTACCAACAAAGGAACAATGAACAAGTTAAAATCTACACAGCTATAGCAGTTGAGGTATTTGGGCGGCTACGAGCGCCGCCCGTACAAATTTAGTTTTTATGCTGTTGCTTTATAGACAAACGGTGCAAATGGTATTTATTTCTTTGCTCCGCAAGGTTACTTTTGTCATGCGTCACAAAAGTTAACAAAAAGACTTTTTCGGTAAGGCACAAACTGTAATGTAGTGCAAATAAAAGGAACAATATACAAGTAAAAATTTACACGGCTATAGCAGTTGAGGTGTTTGGGCGGCTACGAGCGCCGCCCGTACAAATTCAGATATAAATTTACATTTCCTCATCAGACTCGGCGTTTTCCGTTCCCTCGGCGGTCTCGCCGTTTTCGTTTTCGTCTTCACGCTTGATGGCGGTGACGGAAACAACCTTTTCGCCCTCACCGGTTCTCATGACATTAACACCTCTTGAGGTTCTTGAAGCGGCATTGACGCTTTCGGAATCTATGCGGATAACAATTCCGTCCGAGGAAATGAGAATGAGGTCATCATCCGGGTGAACAAGGCAGACAGCGGCAACAAGACCGTATTTTTCAGTCTTGTAATTGATTGAGCCTTTTCCGGAACGGGACTGAAGGTGATAATCGTCAAGACTGCTGCGTCTTCCGATTCCGCTTTCGCTGACAGTGAGAATTTTTGCCCCGTTTTCTTCATCATCTTTGCTGATTGCGCACATTCCGACAACGCAGTCGCCGTCACGCAGGTCAATGGCACGGACTCCCCTTGCCGTTCTTCCGATTGCTCTTGCATCGTTTTCATTGAAGCGGATTGCAAAACCGTTCTTTGTTGCAACAAGGATATCGTCGTTGCCGCCCGTGAGCCATACCCACGCAAGCTCGTCACCCTCGTCAAGGTTAATGGCAATGATTCCGCTCTTTCTGATGTTTTTATATGCGTCAAGCTCGGTACGCTTGATAATACCGTTTCTTGTAACCATGCAAAGATAGTGTTCATCCTCGCCGAAGTCCGGAACACGGATCATTGCGCTGATTTTTTCGTCAGCCTCAACGGGAAGAAGATTGACAACATTCATGCCCTTGCTCTGTCTGCTGCCCTCGGGAATTTCATAGCCCTTGAGACGGTATGCCCTGCCCTTTGTTGTGAAGAACATGATGTAATCATGGCTTGAACAGGTGAACATTGTTTCGGCAACATCCTCTTCTCTTCTGCTCATTCCTTTAACGCCCTTTCCGCCCTTTTTCTGAACGGTATAAACTGAAGCAGGAATACGCTTGATATAGCCGAATGTTGTGAGCGTGAAGACGCACTGCTCCTCAGGGATAAGGTCTTCAATGTCAACCTCACCGCTGACTGCGGCAATCTCGGTGAGTCTTTCGTCCGCATAGCGGCGCTTGAGTTCAAGAGCCTCTTCCTTGACGATTGCAAGAACCTTCCTTTCGTCCGCAAGGATTCCCTCATATTCGGCAATCTTTGCGCAAAGCTCTTTCAACTCGTTTTCAATCTTGATTCTTTCAAGACCGGTGAGCTGTCCGAGACGCATTTTAACAATGGCATCCGCCTGAATTTCATCAAGATTAAAGCGCTCCATGAGTGCGGCTTTACCTTCGTTCTGGTCTTTTGCTTTTCTGAGTATTGCAATAATTTCGTCAATGAAATCAAGAGCAGTTTTGAGTCCTTCAAGGATGTGTTCACGCTCTTTAGCTTTTCTCAGGTCATATTGCGTGCGCCTTGTGATAACTTCTTCCTGGAACTTAATGTAGTGTTCAAGAATCTGGCGAAGGGTGAGAA
>JAEDHZ010000203.1 GCA_016292705.1 Clostridiaceae bacterium | reverse complement strand
CACTGTCCTTGACGGTACCGGTACAGCCTCGTGTATAAATCTGAAGCTGCTCAATTTCTCGCATTGTATCAAGAGAAATAACAACAGTTTCAATATCCTTGAACTCTTGCCTGTGCTTTTTTGCAAAAGCCTTCGCTCCACGCAAACCGGCTTCCTCACTGCCCGTGATCAGGCAACCGACTTCTGTATCTGAAAAACGGAAGTCATTATCTGCCATTTCTTTGAGAACACCCATTGCAACATAGCATGCAGAAAGATTATCGTTTGCCCCGTCAACAACAACCCGCCAATTGATGAAGAAGTACATCAGAAACAAGAACGGAACAAAAACAAACATGACTATTCCGCAGGGTTTCCAGATTCCGGATTCAATCTCGGGAACAAAGCCGAGGTAAAGGCTTGAAATCAGTCTTGCAAGCGTAATAACAAAGATGAAGAACATTCCGACAATTGAAAAGCCCATAATAGGGGCAAGGGCTTTCAGCTGACCGTGCAAAGAAAATGTCCATTCATTAGCAGCATCTGCGTGACCGGAAAATATTATCCTTCGCTTTGTGTTTCCGGAGGGCTTTCTAACAGCATATACATTCCTTGAAACTCTTTTTGGAAAAAGGAAATCAACAAATTTTGAATAGAAAAGAAATTCAAAAAGAAACATCAGTATACTCAGGAGCATTAAAACGGGTGGGATTATTGCCGTGATTAGTTCGCCCGTTGAACTTCCGGGATATATGTAAGACGGAAAAAGCCAGTACATTGCAATTGAAACTAAACAAAATGTTACTGCAATAATGATGAAACCCATAAAAGCATGAGGGTGGAGTTTAAAGTCTTCGGAAATGACATCATCAGCATATTTTTCAAGCTCAGTTTTAAAATAATCCTGGGCATCACGCTCACTTTTTGAACCTGGCGAACGCTTTTTAAAGTTTTCGCAAACATACCGTATGCCGTCTTTCATGAACTGCTTGGTTGTGCTTCCTGCTCTGTAATCAAACATAAAATCTCCCCTTATTAAATCGTTTTAGTCTAACACAAAAAGCTTAAAAATGAATAAAACAAAGTGAATTTTGCATAATTTTTTGAGGATTAAAAAATCGACTGAACAGCATCTTCAACCTTTTCAAAGCTGTCTCGCAACTTATAGTAAAAAGTTTCGGTGATTTTCTTGTTTTCCGTGTGTTTTGATTCGGGAACATCATCATAAAGAGATGAAATAATTTTTGATTTTGAAGATTTACTGCTGAACACAGCTGCAAAAATCAAAAGTCCGCACTCAGTCGGAAGTATAATTTCACTGGCGTTTTCCGTGCTGATTTCAAAGCGATACATCAGCAACTGTTTTCCAATCATATCACCGTTTTGCGAATGAGCATGGGTAAATTCAAAAGCAAGCGGAGTTTTATCAACAAAAGCATTTTCGTTGATTTCCGGAATGTCCCACGCACCAAGCCTATCCTCCATATCAGGTATTGTGATCACCTTTTCAGAGTTGCCAACTTTGAAAGTATATTCCCGTTTTCCCGTCAGTGATGCCGCAAGAAAGGCAAAAGACTGTGCATTTTTTGGAATCTGAAGCTTCTGACCGCTGCAAAGAACCGAATTTTCTTTTTCCGTTCCAACGGAAAGTCCAAACTCAAACCTTCCTGAATTTATACATTCACTTGAAAGCTCAACAGGCAAAGAAAACTGTTTATACGGCAGACGGTATTTTCCTCTATTGTTGTTTGATGAATAAATTTTTGTGTTGTAAGGCAAATTCGCTTTACACTGAAAATTATATTTGACGGGGACTCGGTCGGTTGTAATTGCAAACGCCTTTACATCAAAGCAATCTATATCAAAGCAAAGTTCTTTATTCTCAACGCAGGCATTCGCAATATACTGCTCGTTCCCGTTAACTTCATTTGCTGTAACGATGCCGCCATGCAATGAAAAACAGACTCGCTGCTTTTTATCGGTGAGATTATTGAATCTTACAATATAGTGTTTTCCATCCTCACTCTTTTTCAAAGCCCGCAGAGCAACATTTACATTATTGACAGAAACAGGAACGAAATTTGAAGAAAGCTCACCTGAATGCCTGTCGGTTTCAAACACTGTCATTTTTGAACAGAAGATTGAAGCCTCCTTTTCAATTTCAGTAATATTCTCACTTCCGAGTGAGCCAAGAGCAAACGAAAAACGGTTAAGACCTTCATCCATTCGGCTCTGACGGCTTCTTGCCCGGAAATCACCCTTTGGTGTATGCAAAACAGTCAGACGCAAGGTGTTATCGTCCGGCTTATCCCAGCCGCGTTTGCTGTCGCTGACAACAAACGCCGTGCCGTTTTCATCAGTGAGGCTGACCCATTTTTGTGCCGGTACTTCATAAAGATTCTCAGCGTTGCTCTTTCTCATAATTGATCCGAGCCCTATATCATAACGGGCAAACTGATTGCTGATATCGAAAGAGAAGTTCGTTTTCAAGAGAGTACATTTTTCATGCCAGTGCAACTCATTATCAAACACAATGACATCGGCACCCCGTTTCAGTGATATCACAGTTTCAAAGGTCGAGTTTCCGTATTTCTTCACAACCTTAATTGCGCCGGCGCAGCTTCCGCAATAAAGCGTTGACAAATACACAAGTTCAGGAGAACCGATCTTTCGTGCGCTAACTTCGCTGAATTTGAGATTCCATGCCGGATAAACTCTATGTCCAATATCTTTAAACAAATCAAATGTAATTGCACTTTTAAGAAGCTCACGCTTCAGTTTTTTATCAAAAACTGAGCAGACATCGCCGTTGCTGTCAAGCGAGACCAGATACCTTTCGTTTTCAAGCGAAGTTCTGCTGCAGTTAACTCTGAATCCGTCATCATACGCAGAAGCACATGAACGGACATCATAAACTCTGAATCCCAGTGCTCCGACATCTGCTAAGAAAGCGATTCTTGCAACCCCGTTTCTGACAGAAATCAGTTGTGAGGGAACCTCCTTTTCGTTCTCATCAAAGACGCTGACCGCGCCCGCGCAAAACGAAACAAAAGCAAAAACAACATTCTGAACTCTCTGTTCAAAACCGTTTTGAACAACAAGGGGCTTTCCGACACACCATGATGTGTCAAGGGCATCAATAATATCAGATGCGCAGGAAACATATTCATCCGAAAACTGATTCATGGAAAGCGCATAGTCATTCCATGAGCGGCGATACACGCTGTGAAGCGACGTTCCGGTAATATCATCATGAAACTGATGAGCAATAATGC
>JAEDHZ010000202.1 GCA_016292705.1 Clostridiaceae bacterium | reverse complement strand
GGCCTTTGCCCTGCTTTTTAATCGTGATACTCAGCATAACAACGCTGAGTATTCCGCCGCAGAAGCTCATCAGCCCTGCAACCGTGCCCCTTGTTATGAACGAAAAAAGCGACTTGAGGAGCGTTATATACAAAGCGCCGGGAAAACCGAAAAGGCTTGCGGCAAGCATTGTTACAATGTTTGAAAGCCCCGCCTTCGCTCCGGCGGGAAGAAAAGGAACAGCGGGAAAAACAAGGTTTTCAAGCAATCCGAGAACAAGGCTCAGCGCTCCGAGCAGACCGAGAACGCAGACCTTTTTTGTTTTTGAAAAGTCATGAAGCGACTGCATCAAAAGCTTCCTTTCCGTTTTCAATTCTGACAACAACCTTGTTCGGAACGCACGCAGCCGTGTCGCCGTTTTTTGAAAGTCTGCCGCTTTTTTTGCAAAGCTTATCCGGACAGGTTGAAGAAAGAAAGGAGATTTCCCCCTTTTCAACCGAAAGAACACAGCCGTTCAACTGAAGCTCATAGCTTTTTTCAACCGAGGAAAGGTCAATTTCGCAATATTTTTCGCCGTTGCTCCAGACAACAGCCGTCGCTTTGTTACCGCCCGAAAAAAGCGGCAGCAAAAACAGCACAACACATATCGCAGCGAAAAAAAGAATAATTGCAAAATCGCCTTTTTTGAGACCTATGGCATTCCTCATTGCGCTTTTTCAAAATCTATATCTCCGTAAACGGAAACATTCAAATCCTTGTCAACAAAAACCGCGGCGGCTGAATATTCATCAAGAAGCGGCTTGCTTTTTTCCTCACCGAGAACAAAACAGGCGGTTGAAAGCGCATCACCCAGAAGTCCGCTGTTGCAAACAACCGTAACGCTTGAAAGTCCGCTGTCCGCCGGATATCCGGTGTTTGCGTCAAGAATGTGGTGATAGCGTGCCCCGTCCTTTTCAAAGTATTTTTCATAGTCTCCCGAGGTTGAAACAAAGCCCTCGGAAAGTTTAATCACACCGATATAGGCGTTTTCCTGCCTGGGATGGCGGACGGCAATGCGCCATTTGTCGCCGGCTTTGTTGCGCTTTCCGAAAGCTACTATGCTTCCGCCGACGGAAACCACAGCTCCCTTCACACCGCTTTTTTCAAGATATGCCTTTGCAGCATCGCAGGCAGCGCCTTTTCCGACAGCACCGAGGTCGACGCTCTGACCTTCTGACACGGTAACACTTTTTGAGGACACCTGAACCTTTTCATAGTCCACGGTTGAAAGAGCTTTTTTTATGTCGTCTTCCTTCGGAACAAGCCGTGTGTCCTCATCAAAATTCCAGAGCGAGGAAAGCGAACCGATTGTCAGGTCGAACGCTCCGCCGCTAAGCTCGGAAACTTTGCGGCATTTTTCGATTATCTCGGCACAGACGGCGTTATCAACAGTGCCGTTTTTGTTGAGGGCCGAAACGGCTGAATCCTCATAATTCCTTGAGATGATCCGATCAAGATTATCTATGCCGTTTTTTGCGGAATCGAGCTTTTTGAAGGTATCATCGCCGTAAAGCTTGATTGTTACAACACTGCCCATTGAAAGTCCGCTCTTTTGCTCAAGGTTATAGTCCTTTTTGAAAGAGAAATGAACAGCGAAGCCGGCAGCAGCCGCAACAAGAAGAACGCAGGAAAGAATAATGAAAAGAATCTTTTTTTTCTTACTCATGAAAATCCTCCGACAAACCGGGCGCAAACTCCACCATAATAATCAAGCCCTTTTATTGTATACTATCCGGCAGAAAAATTCAAGACAAAAAGCCCGGATATTCGACAATAGGCACGGAATAATCAGAAAAGCAAACATTGCGCTTGCTTAATTCTTGTTTTGCTGTTATAATTCAGAAAGGACTGTTCCCAAAAGAACAACAGCCGTAATTGTGATAGGAGGAAATATGATGGACTTCAATTTATCAATACCCGTTAAGGTTATCAGTTCGGAAAACTGCGTGCGCAAAAACTCCGCACTGCTCGCTTCGTTCGGAAAGCATTGTCTGATTGTTACTGGCGGCAGCAGCGCAAAGGTCAGCGGCGCACTTGACGATGTTGTTGCGGCCCTTGAGGTAAGCTCAGTCGGCTTCACCGTTTTTGACCGCATCACTCCCAATCCTTATGTTGAGGACTGCCACGAAGCCGGCGCACTCGCAAGGGAGAAGAATGCGGATTTCATCATCGGAATCGGAGGCGGTTCTGCGCTTGACGCAGCAAAGGCCGTTGCCGTTTTTGCCGCAAACGAGGACTTTTTGCCGTTTGATATATATGAAAAAAAGGAAAGGAATATCGCCCTGCCGATTATCCTGATCGGAACAACGGCAGGAACGGGCAGCGAGGTTGGCGCAGTTTCGGTCCTTTCCAACAAAAAGGACGAACGCAAAAGGAGCATCTGCGCTCCGGACTGTGCGCCGACGCTTTCCTTTGCGGACAGCAGATATACCCACTCCATGCCGTATTCTGTCACAGTTTCAACTGCTCTTGATGCACTTTCCCACGCAATCGAGGGATATTACAGCAAAAAATGCACCGATATTCCCACAATGTTTGCAGAAAAAGCCATACCCATGCTCTGGGAGGGGCTTAAATTCCTTGAAAAGGAAAAGAGAGTGCCGGACGAAAAAATGCGTGCTCAGCTTTATTACGGCTCGCTTTATGCCGGTATCACTCTTTCATACTGCGGAACAGCTTTCCCTCACCCTCTCGGCTACATTCTGACCGAGCATTTCAAAACCCCGCACGGTATTGCCTGCGCCGCTTTTATGCCTGAACTTATCCGCCGCGGTGTGCGATATGAGCGTGCAAAATCAAGAAAGCTCATGAATCTCATGAAAACCAACAGTGCAGAGTTTTTTGATGTTATCACAAATCTTTGCGATGTCAGCGATATCGTGATGACAAAGGAGGAGCTTGACCAGTGGTGCGAACGCTGGAACACCGTTCCGAACAACTTCATCTATTCTCCCGGAGGATTTTCAAAAGCTGAAGCAAAAGAGATGCTTGAACGCAAGTTTGTGAAGTGATTCTATCTGATAAAAAAAGAAGGAATAGTATTATGGCATTTTGTCCGGAATGTAAGGACGGGTTAATTCTGAATCTGACTTCAAACAAAACGCCGCTCATTGCCGCCCACAGAGGCTCTTCCGCCGGAAACATTCCCTGCAACAGCCTTGCGGCATATAAAGCCGCCCTTTTTCAGGGTGCGGACATAATTGAGCTGGACATTGCAAAATCAAGGGACGGAAAGC
>JAEDHZ010000201.1 GCA_016292705.1 Clostridiaceae bacterium | reverse complement strand
ATTCCCGGACATTGCATTGCAGCTCGGCTGTTTGGAAATTCATTTGCCGCTGTCCGTTCTGCGCAGTCTTACTGATGAGGACAAAGCAAGGTTTACTGTTATCGGCGCTTCCTGCCACTCTAAAGGGGAAGCAAAAGAGGCCGAAAAGCTCGGCTGTACTTATATAACGGTCGGTCATATTTTCGATACAGACTGCAAAAAAGGACTGCCCGGACGGGGACTTGACTTTTTGAAAAACATCTGTCAGAGCGTTTGTGTACCTGTTTATGCAATCGGAGGAATCAGCGCCGAAAACATTGAGCAGGTGCGAACCGCCGGAGCAAAGGGCGCTTGCGTGATGAGCGGCATCATGACCTGTGGCGATGTGGGGACATATTTAGGAGGCATGAAATGAACTTAAAAAGAGATATGTTACGGCTCTATGCCGTTACTGACCGCAGCTGGGTGGGCGAAAAGTCACTGTATGAGCAGATTGAAGATGCGCTCAAAGGCGGTGTAACCATTATTCAGCTGAGAGAAAAGAATCTTGATACCGATGCCTTTGTTCAGGAGGCTATAAAAGTGAAAGAGATTTGCCGCCGTTACAGTGTTCCGCTTATTATCAATGACAGTGTTGAGGTTGCATTAAAAAGCGGAGCTGATGGCGTTCATGTCGGAATCGAAGATGCACCGGTAAATGATATCCGAAAAGCGGTACCGGAGGGATTCATTATCGGGGCAACCGCAAAAACCGTTGAACAGGCACAAAACGCCGAAAAGTACGGTGCGGATTATCTCGGAGTCGGCGCCGTGTTTCCCTCTCCGACAAAGAAAAATGCAATCCGTATCACAAAAGAGCAGCTGAAAGAAATTCGCTCATCGGTCTCCATTCCCACCGTTGCAATCGGAGGTATCACTTATGAGAACATGACTGAGCTTTCCGGCAGCGGTGTAGACGGTATTGCCGTTGTTTCGGCTGTTTTTGCCGCCGGAGACATTCAGAAAGCTGCTTTCCGGCTCAGGGAAAAAGCCGAAGCCGTGATTGCAAAATCTTAAAACCTCAAGCGGCAGACCGGGGGCACCACTCTCTGTCGCTCAGGGCAAAGCGTATAAGCCCAGCCCCAAACAAAAATAATGCCAATAAACCGAAAGGAAAGCTTCATGAAAACAGCATTATCAATCGCAGGCAGTGATTCCTGCGCAGGCGCCGGCATTCAGGCAGATATCAAAACAATGACATTGAACGGTGTTTATGCAACAAGTGTCATTACTTCAATGACCGCACAGAACACAACCGGCGTAAGAGCAATTCAGGACTCAACTCCCGAATTTTTAAAAGACCAGATTGACGCAGTGTTTGAGGATATTTATCCCGATGCCGTTAAAATCGGGATGGTTTCATCGGCAGAACTTATCAGAGTTATTGCCGAAAGACTTGCATACTATAAAGCCCCCAAAATTGTTGTTGATCCGGTTATGGTGGCGACAAGCGGCTCGGCACTGATAAAAACAGACGCCGTATCCGCTCTTGAAAAAGAGCTGTTACCGATGGCAACTCTTATCACACCGAACATTCCGGAAGCAGAAACGCTGACGGGAACTGTAATCAGAACAAAAGAGAATATGCTCAAAGCCGCAAAACAGATGAGCAGCACCTACGGCTGCGCCGTTCTGCTCAAGGGCGGACACAGCATAAACGATGCTACGGACCTGCTTTATGAATCAGGAGGAAACAAATGGTTCGAGGGAAAGCGAATTGACAACCCGAACACGCACGGGACGGGCTGTACCCTGTCAAGTGCAATTGCCGCCAATCTTGCAAAAGGCTTTTCGCTTTATGAATCGGTTGAAAAAGCCAAAGAGTATATTACCGGCGCACTCGCCGCCATGCTTGACCTCGGACAAGGCAGCGGGCCGATGAATCATGCGTTTGATCTTTATTCACGCTTTACAAAATAAATATCTGTTTGAAAGGACTTATGATTATGAGAAATTATACAACACAAATGGACGCCGCAAAAAAAGGAATAATCACCCCCGAAATGAAGGCGGTTGCCGAAAAAGAATATCGCGCCCCGGAAGAAATCAGAAGTCTTGTTGAAAAAGGACAGGTCGCAATCTGTGCCAACAGACTTCATACCTGTATCGAGCCAAACGGCGTCGGCTCTATGCTTCGCACGAAAATCAATGTCAATCTCGGTGTTTCCCGTGACTGCAAGGATTACGACATTGAAATGCAAAAGGTAATGGCCGCCGTCAACATGGGTGCAGAAGCAATCATGGATTTGTCGTCTCACGGAAATACGCAGCCTTTCCGGCGCAAGCTGACTGCCGAGTGTCCTGCCATGATCGGAACAGTTCCGGTTTATGACAGCGTAATTCATTATCAGAGAGATCTGGCAACACTCACGGCGAAGGATTTCATTGATGTTGTCCGTCTGCATGCACAGGACGGCGTGGATTTTGTTACCCTTCACTGCGGCATTACACGCAAGACCATCGAGCAGATCAAAAAGCACAAGAGAAAGATGAACATTGTCTCCCGCGGCGGTTCGCTTGTGTTTGCGTGGATGAGTATGACCGGCGAAGAAAATCCGTTTTATGAGTACTTTGACGAAATTCTTGATATTTGCCGTGAATATGATGTGACAATCTCCCTCGGCGATGCCTGCCGCCCCGGTTGTCTTGCCGACGGAAGCGATGTGTGTCAGATTGAAGAGCTCGTGCGGTTGGGCGAACTGACGAAGCGTGCATGGGAAAAGGATGTTCAGGTTATGGTTGAAGGTCCCGGACATATGCCGATGGATCAGATTGAAGCAAACATGAAAATTCAGCAGACAATCTGCATGGGTGCACCGTTCTATGTACTCGGACCGATTGTGACAGATATCGCTCCCGGATACGACCACATAACCTCGGCAATCGGAGGTGCGATGGCGGCAGCATCAGGCGCGGCCTTCCTTTGCTATGTGACGCCTGCCGAGCATCTTGCACTTCCGAATGTTGACGATGTCAAGCAGGGAATAATTGCATCAAAAATTGCAGCGCACGCTGCGGATATTGCAAAAAAGATTCCCCATGCAAGAGATCTTGATGACCGGATGGCGGATGCAAGGCGAACCTTTGACTGGGAAAAACAGTGGGAGTGCTCCATCGACCCCGAAACCGCAAAAGCAATCCGTGACAGCCGTGCACCGGAGCACGAGGACACCTGCTCAATGTGCGGTAAGTTCTGTGCGGTAAGAAGCATGAACAAAGCGCTCAACGGAGAGTATATTGATATTTTATAAACATATTCAGCATTGA
>JAEDHZ010000200.1 GCA_016292705.1 Clostridiaceae bacterium | reverse complement strand
CCACGACAAGTTTTGGAAAACGCTTTTCAACACGGCGTTTCCGGTTTTTGCCTGCATCGTTCTTGCTTTCACTCTTTCTGAGAGCCGCCGAAATGTGCTTGCGCTTGATGTTACCCTCGGCGGTGAACATATCGGATATATTGAGAATGAAGGAACCTTTGAAGAGGCAAAGGCTCTTGCGCTGGAAATGCTTCCTGATGATATCGGTGAAAACAGTTCGTCTTATGCGCCTGTCTTTGCTGAACCGTCATATACACTCAAGACGATTGGTGCGGGAGAGCTTTCAAACAGCAGTATGATTTGCGAAAAGCTGCTTTCGGTTTCCGCCTCTCAGCTTGTGAGGGCTTGCGGAATATATATTGACGGCGAATTTCTTTGCGCCGTAAGGAACGAGGCGGACGGTGTCTCGGTTTTTGATTCAATTATTGCTCCGGTCAGGGAAAAAGCCGACAGCGATTGCGTTGTTGCCTTTGTTGAGGAGATTGAGTATGTTCAGGGGCTTTATCCGGACAACGAAAAGATTATCTGGGACTCCTATAAGCTCAAGACCACCCTCAGCCGACCGGAAACAAGTGCACAGTATTACAAAGTTAAAAAAGGCGATACAGCCGCTTCGGTTGCAAAGCACCACCGCCTTTCACTCGGAAAGCTTTATGCGCTCAACCCGGAAGTTAATTTTTCAAAAAAGCTCAAACGCAACACGAACCTCCTTGTCCGTGCGCAAAGCGATTTTGTCAGAGTCAAGGTCATGAAAGCCGAGACCTATTATCAGAAAATACCGTTTGAAAAGGTTACCCGTGAGAGTTCATCAATGCTCAAGGGCACCAAGAAGGTCAGCCAGGAGGGGCAGTACGGCGAAAAGCAGATAACAAACCTTGTCACATATATCAACGGAGTGAGGACATATTCCACCGTTGTTTCCGAAAAGCAGACAAAGGCACCCGTGAATGAGGTCACTCTTGTTGGAACAAGGTCACCGTACAGCGGCTATTACGGTTCATCGTCCACTCCGTCCTACGGCTATTCCGGTTTTATATGGCCGACATTGGGCGCATACAGCGTTTCCTCGCATTACGGATATCGCAATCCTTCAATCTCCGGCTGGGGCTTCCACGGAGGTGTTGACATCGTTCGTGGCGGACCGTCAAGCGGAATACCGGTTGTTGCCTCCGCTTCGGGAACTGTTATTACTGCCTATGCAGGCTATTCCGGCTATGGAAACACTGTCCTGATTGACCACGGCAACGGGTATCAGACACGGTATGCCCACATGCAATGGGGCTCAATCTGTGTTTATCCGGGGCAGAAGGTTTATCAGGGACAGCAGATAGGCCGAATCGGTGCAACAGGAAATGCAACGGGACCGCATCTTCATTTTGAGATACTGAAAAACGGAAGCAAGGTCAACCCGTTGCCGTACATTTCATAGTTTAAGTTATAAAGGAGGTTGGACGCTGTGCCGCCAAAGGCAAAGTTTTCAAGGGAAAAAATAGTTTCTGCCGCTTTCGGTATTATCCGTGAAAGCGGAGAGGAGGCACTCACGGCGAGAAAAATTGCGGCTCGGCTCGGCGTTTCAACAAAGCCCATTTTCACCTACTTCAAAACAATGGACGAGCTCAAGGACGAGGTATTTAATGCCGCCTGCGGATTCTATTGTGAATATGCAGAAAGCGGAATGAAGGGGAAAGTTCCGCTGCCAGGTTTTTGCGAGCGATATATAAGCTTTGCGAAAGAGGAACCTAAGCTTTACAGATTTCTTTTCCTTTCAAGCCGAAGCAACAGCAAGAGCGTTTCTCTCGGTCTCCCCGGAGGGTTGTATTCGAGCGTTCTTGAATCAATCATGCAGTTTTATGAGTTGGACGAAGAGGCGGCAAGGAGCTTTCTGCTCAATATGCTCATTGTGTCACAGGGCTTTTCGTCAATGATTGTTTCCGGCAGCTGTCCTTTCAGCAACGATGAGATTATGAAAATAGGCTCGGGTATCAGTTTTGCACTTTGCAAGGCATATAAGGATATCCCGGACTTTGCGAGCGAAGACCTTGAGGTCAGCCATCTTTATTCTCAGCTTTTTAACCATACACAGGGTGAAAAACCGGGTTTCTCCGGAGAGAAGCGGTGTCTTATGCCGTAATGTTGAGTAGCTTTTGCATATTTGTTTTTGGAAAATGAAGCAGTAATGATTTTTGACTGAACAATAAATCTACGAAAAAAAGCTATAAATTACAGAAGTGCTCTGCAATTTATAGCTTTTTATTATTGGTTATTTATCAGTTGTTATCGCTGCCCAAGGCATTTGAGAAGATAAGCTCCATCTCTCTCGGTTCGGACTTGTCAACAACCTCAACATCGCTGTAGCACTTCATGCCGGTACCCGACGGAAGCAGCTTGCCGATGATGACATTTTCCTTGAGTCCGAGCAGCGGGTCAACCTTGCCCTTGATGGCGGCATCAGTAAGAACCCTTGTTGTTTCCTGGAATGACGCTGCGGAAAGGAATGAATCGGTTGCAAGCGAAGCTTTGGTGATACCCATAAGAACCGGAATGACAGTTGCCTCGCGGGCTTCTGTTCCTTCCTCTTCTGCCTTTGCTCTGACTGCGGCGTTGGCTTTTTTAACATCACGCTTGTCAACAACTGCTCCGGGCAGGAAGTCGGTGTCGCCGGGATCTTCAATCTTGACCTTCTTCATCATCTGGCGTGCAATAACCTCAATGTGCTTATCATTGATATCAACACCCTGAGTACGGTATGTGCACTGAACCTGGCTGATGAGGTAGTCATGAACTGCGCTGACGCCGAGAACATTGAGAACATCACGCAAATCAACTGAACCTTCGGTGAGTGTTTCGCCAACAACAACATGCTGACCTTCGGAAACTCTTGCTCTTGCGCCGAAAGTGAGGAAATACTCTTTCCTTTCACCGGTTTCTTCGTTTGTAACAACAATATGCGGATTCTTCTTGATTGTTTCAAAGGAAACAACGCCGTCAATTTCGCTGATCATTGCAAGCGTCTTCGGCTTTCTTGCTTCAAAGAGTTCTTCAACACGGGGAAGACCCTGGGTGATATCCGCACCGGAAGCAACACCGCCGGTATGGAAGGTTCTCATGGTGAGCTGAGTACCGGGTTCACCGATGGACTGAGCGGCAATAATTCCGACTGCTTCACCGATTGTGACAGTCTTTCCGGTTGCAAGGTCGGAACCGTAGCATTTGATGCAGGCTCCGTGGTCTGAACAGCAGGTGAGAAGCGAGCGGATGGTGATGTGGCGGATAGAAGCCGCATCTTCCTTGCTCATG
>JAEDHZ010000199.1 GCA_016292705.1 Clostridiaceae bacterium | reverse complement strand
GCATTGTAACAGAATTCTGCGCAAATTACAAGAGGGTTATGCAACTTTTTTGAAGGCAAGTTGCAGATTATGGAAAAACGCGCCGATTTATCCAATCGGCGCGGAAATGCTGAAACTTTGTTCCCGGGAGGATTTCAAAAAAGCATATCGACTTTGACTGACAAACTTGAATTTGAAAGTTAGTTACAGTCCAAAATGAATCATCCATTTATTTTCAATATAAGCTTTTTGCATAAGTGCTTTCAGTTCAGATAATTCAGGAAAGTTATCAATAACAGAAATGAATGCTTGCATTGATGTGGGAGGAATAAGGGTAATTCCACAATAAGCAATTCCCTTGCCTGGAACATCAAGAGAATGCCAATAGAAATCAATATCATCAAAGTTTGTAACAATATCTTCTAAATCATCATCATAAACAGTTATACAATTATACTTTTGAGGGTCATACGCATCGTATCTTTTCCCCTTTTGGGGAGCTGTCTGCATTATTCCAAATTCATGCTTTGCCATTATCTCATATCTCTCCAAATTCCAGTTTGTCGGGACGATTATATCATGCCTGATAGTAAATTACAATCGGGTGCGGGTGTCCCGCCCACACTTTTTCACTATTCACTATTACTTCTTACTTCCAAAAATCCCGCCGTAGTCAGAGAAGAGTGAAAAGTGAAGAGTGAAGAGGTAATAAGTAAAATCCCGCCGCAAAAAAATGCGAACGGGATTTTTGGTGCCGGTGACCGGGATCGAACCGGTACGGTATTGCTACCGAGGGATTTTAAGTCCCTTGCGTCTGCCAATTCCGCCACACCGGCAACAAGAATAATTATACACAGCGTTTTGCCGGTTGTCAAGTTTTTCTAAAGAGACTATTGAATGTTTTTCATTTTGTTCATTTGCTGTGAAGCATGAGCATCATGCAAGAAGTCATAATACGACTTATAATGCGACATCAAACCCGTTTGTAACCTATTCGTTTTGCCTTTCATAAAATACGGTGACTACAAATGAAAGGTGATTGATATGAACAGCTTTGATTTACTGATTGAACGATATAAAAAAGAATTGATTGACGCAAAACGCCGCTCAATAGAAAAGGAGATTGTTGAGTCTTTCGCAGAACCTGTCCCCGAAGCAATGCCCGCAGTTTCAAAAGTTGAACCGGTCTTTCAAGAAGAAGCTGAACCGGCAGGACTTGAGGCTGAACCGGAACCTGTTCAGGTTTTTGAAAATTCCGGAATAATTGAAGAAATGGAGGAGGATTTCCTGCGTGAACCTCTCGGACTTTCAAATCCGCTTGAAAAACTGAGCGACGGTTCAGAAGATGATACTGTGAATCCTGAAGAGGCTGAACCGGATTTTATGAGCGAGGAAGAAAGCAATGAAAACGGTTTTTTGTCAAACGATTCTGAGGAAGAATTTCCGGAGTCAATCGGTTCATTGAAAGTTCAGGTGTTTATGGCAAACCGTGTCTATCCGGTTTCCTCCGCACATGTTGTCATCACCGGAAAGGACAACAAAAAGGTGTATTTTGACGGCTACACGGACACAAACGGAGTTGTCGGGAAGCTGTTTCTTCCTGCACCGAAAAAGTCGCTTTCCCAGTCTCCTCAGGAAAAGCCGCCGTATTCACAGTATGATATCACTGTGAGCCACCCTAAGTTTCAGACACGGAAATACCTCGGAGTTCCCGTCTTTTCAGGCGTTGAGTCAATTCAGAACATAAACCTTCTTCCCCTCGGAACAGATGAAACGGACAACACGGATGTTACGGAAAGCGAACCGAATGAGCTTTTGAAAAAGGGTGTTGGTAGCAATGCCTGATGCCGTTGTTGTTCCCGAATACATCACCGTGCACCTTGGTTCTCCGGATGCTCTGGCAAGGAATGTGACAGTTCCCTTTGTTGATTACATCAAAAATGTAGCCTCAAGCGAGATTTATCCGACCTGGCCTGAAAGTGCAATTCGTGCAAATATCCTTGCGCAGATTTCAATTGCGCTCAACCGTATTTATCTTGAATACTACCGTTCAAGAGGATACGATTTTGATATCACAAACTCAACTCAATATGACCAGGCGTTTCAGTACGGTCGTGATTACTTTTCAAATATATCACGCATTGTTGATGAAATTTTCAATACCTATGTTGTCAAGCAGGGGACAGTACAGCCGTATTATACCGAGTATTGCGACGGAATCAATGTTCAGTGTCCGGGTCTTTCCCAGTGGGGAACCGTGTCTCTTGCAAACATGGGATATTCACCGTATGAAATTCTGCAATACTATTACGGTGATGACATTGACCTGCGCCGTGCGGATATTGCGCCGACATTTCAGACCTATCCCGGTGCACCGCTTAGGCTCGGCGATGTCAACAACAATGTTCTTGAAATCCAGCGCTGGCTCAACCGGATTGCCCAGAACTATCCGAGCATTCCGAAAATTCCGCTCACGGACGGCAGCTTCGGGCGGACAACGGAAAACGCCGTAAAACAGTTTCAGCGCATCTTCAACCTCACGCCGGACGGAGTGGTCGGAGAGGCAACCTGGTATGCGATAAGGCGTATATATAATGCAGTAAAGCGACTTTCCGAATTATATTCCGAGGGAATAACCATAACAGAGGCGGAAAGGCTTTTTCCCTATCCGTTGCGCCTTGGAAACAGTGGACAGCCGGTCAGCATAATTCAGTATTACCTCAAATTTCTTGCGCAGTTCAATAACAGTCTGCCGGATATTCAGATTGACGGAGTATTCGGCAAAAGTACCGAGGACGCCGTCAAAACCTTTCAAAGCGAGCATGGTCTCACTGCGGACGGAGTTGTCGGCGAACGCACATGGAACGCAATTCTTGAAGAATACAGGCAAACCGTCAATTCTCTGCCGTATGAATTCCAAAGCTACTCATCCCTGATTTATCCGGGCTATGTCATTACGGAGGGCTCAACGGGAAAAGCGGTTGAACAGCTTCAGACATATCTCGATGTAATCTCTCAGAATATACCGGCAGTGCCTCCCGTAACCGTGGACGGTGTGTACGGGCCGCAGAGCATCCGTGCGGTTGAAGCGGTTCAGTCGTTGTACGGGATGCCCGTCACGGGCTATGTCGGTCCTCTGACATGGAACGCCATAGTTGAACTTTATAACGGATTTCGGATTTTTTAAAATATGGTGTATATATTCACCTTCTGAACCGATGAAAAACTGATAGCAATCAACCTTCACACTTCTGAACGCTGTTAAATCCGGAGAGTAATGATACATGGGATAATCGGTATATTGAAACTCCGGTAATGCGAGAAGCAGTAGAGAAAAATGCCAGTCATAAA
>JAEDHZ010000198.1 GCA_016292705.1 Clostridiaceae bacterium | reverse complement strand
TGGAGCACGGTCAACACCTATAAAGCTGCGCTTCATACACACACAAATGCTTCGGATGGTGACAACACTCTCCTTCAATCGCTTGAACGCCACGCCGAGGCGGGTTTTGACATCGTTGCAACCACAGACCACGGAACTGTTGACCGGGGCTGGAGAAAGAATAACTCCGGTGTTGTCCACACCTTGCTCAGGCTTGCAAAACGCAGCGAGGGTGAGCTGACGCCTCTTGCTCAAAACGGAGAGTTTCCGAATGGTGCAACCTATTCCTGCTATACTTCAAAAAACGGTGACGAATATCTCGGTGTCAACGGCAGTGAGATTATGCGCATGCCGTTCGGTATTGAAAACAACGCAGTTTCCGTCAATGCCCATGTCAACAGCTGGTTTGCGGATTACTGCAACAATTCTGTCAACGGATATGAGGATGCCGTCAGGGGTGTTGACAGGCTCGGCGGTGTTTCGGTGATCAATCACCCGGGTGAATATACAAAGGCCCGCTATGAAATCCGTTCGGAAAAGGCATACAGCGAAGATAACCTTGCTTATCGCTATTACATAAACAAGTTTGCATCGCTAATTGAAAAATATCCGACCTGCATCGGAATTGACATCAACTCAAAGGGTGACGCAAGAACACGCTTTGACCGGATTCTTTGGGACAGACTTCTTGAACGCTTTTGCGCAAAGGGAGACTCTGTTTTTGCAATTGCCTCAAGCGATGCGCACCAGCTTGACAAGGTTGATACGGGATATACGCTTTTGCTCATGCCGTCCCTTGATTCAAAAAGCGCAAAGTCTGCGCTTGAAAACGGGGAATTTTTCGCTGCAAGCCACTGTATCGGAAACTATGAGGAGCTTTGTGAAATTGCTCAGGCAATCAAGGAGTTATACGGCGAAAACGAGCTTTATGAATCCGTTGAAAAAACGGTGAGCGAAATGAAAGATCGCATTGAAGCAATTGAAAACGGAGAAGAGGATTCCGATTCATCAATCGGTATAACCTACAGCACTCTTGATGAGGATGGCAGATTATTGGCAGAAACAGAACCTTGCATAAAGAAAATTTCAGTTGACAGCGAAAACGGTGTTATCTCCTTTGAAACGGAAAACGCCGCAATTGTCCGCCTCATTTCAAACGGAAAGCTCATTGATACAAAAAGGGCAGACAACGCCGTTTTTAATCTCGGCGATTACGCCGGAAAGCTTGGCGGATATGTCCGTGCGGAGATTTTCGGCGAGGGCGCAATTGTGTATACACAGGCATTTTTGCTCAACCGGAACAGTCAAAACAAAAATAAGAGCGACGTTGACAAGGGATTTTTTAACTTCGGCTTTTTCGATTTCCTTTTGGCGGAGTTCAACCGTTGGTTCTCAGTCCTCGGACGCAAGGTTGGAAAATAAAAATGAAAGTGCAAAAGCTGACTTTTGAGTGAGCAACAGTTGCACTTTCGATCAGATTAAAGAGTCATAGATTATTGTTGCATTCAAATGCAATGGACCCGATTTGTTTTGTCAAAGAAATGCTCTGAGTTTTTCAAGGAGCGATATTTCCTCGTTGATGAGCTTTTCGGCAAGGCTTTTTGCAGCTTTGTCTGCCGTCGGATATTTGTTGATATAGACCGAGAGCTGTTTTATTCCCATGTTGCAACCGTCCGTCATGAGACCGGCGACGGTTTTGTCCGTTGGGTTTTCAAGGAGCTTGAAGTTAATTTTCATCCATGAACCCATTCTTGCCATAACGGGCGGTTCTTTTCCGTCCTCACCGTGCTCGGAAAGCTGCTTGTGTATGTCGTTTCCGAGCTTTTCGTGCGCTTTCAGTGAATCGGTGAGGATTGAAAGCAAATCTTCGTTTTTAACATTGTCAAGCACTTCACGGATTGAGTTGACGGCGGTTTTGGTTCCGCTGTCACATTCCTTGAGAAGATTTAAAGTGTCGTCAGACATTGAATCATTCCTTTTCGTTTTTTGATATCATTCCCGGTTTGTGCGTAATAATGCAAAAGCCGCAGGGAACAATATTGAATAAATAAGCGAAAGGAAAAACTGAAAATGAAAATTTTGTTCTATGACTCAAAGCCCTATGATATTGAATCGTTTGACAAGCTTTTGAAAAACTATGATAACATCAGCATTGACTACCTCAAAACCGACATTTCAAAAAATACGGTGCGCCTTGCCGAGGGATATGATGCAGTCTGCGTTTTTGTTGCATCGGATGTGAACGGGGAGATTATTGACAGGCTTGCCGAAAGGGGAGTGCGTCTGATTCTTTTGCGTTGCGCCGGCTTCAACAATGTTGATCTTCAAAGAGCGAAGGAAAGGGGCATTGCAGTAATGCGAGTTCCTAACTATTCTCCTGAGGCGATAGCTGAACACGCCCTTGCCCTTGCGTTTGCGGTCAACCGCCATATTCACAAGGCATATATCAAGGTCAGGGAGAACAACTTCAGTCTTATGGGTCTTACCGGTATGAACCTTTACGGGAAAACGGCAGGTATTGTCGGCACGGGAAGAATCGGAGCCGCAATGTGCCGTGCGTGCCACGGAATCGGAATGGAAGTTGTTGCTTATGACAAATTCAAAAACCCTGAGCTTGACTTTGTTCGCTACACAGAACTTGATGAACTGCTTGAAATCAGTGACCTTGTTTCCCTGCATTGTCCGCTGACTGAGGAGACATATCACATGATTGACCTTGCGGCAATTGAAAAGATGAAGGACGGCGTTTTGCTCATCAATACCTCAAGGGGGGCACTGATAAGCACGGAGGATCTCATCAAGGGAATCCGCAGACACAAGTTTTCCGGTGTGGGCCTTGATGTTTATGAGGAAGAGCAGGAAAATGTTTTTGAAAACCGTGAGGATGATATTCTCAACACCTCCGTCACAGCTCGCCTCCTGTCGTTTCCGAATGTTATCGTAACCTCACACCAGGGCTTTCTCACTCATGAGGCGCTGGAAAAAATCAGCCTTGTTACCCTTGAAAACGCAAAAAGCTTTGAGGGCGGAAAGATTATTGAGGAAAACACGGTGAGCTGTTGAATATCTCTCCTTTTTGTGCTGACATGTTGACGAAAAGGAGAGGCATATAAAAACAGCTGTTTATAAGCGGCAGGCGAGTATAAACCCCGGAAAATATCGACATTTTTATCAGTTATGTGCTGTCTAATGATGCCGCCGACTCCGAATCGGCGGTACTTTTTTTGTTTTCGTTATTTTATCCAACTCAAAATCAGGTAATTTGGTAATGTTAACAAACTTTTAAGAATAGTTAATTATTAGTTTGACATTTCACTTGGATTGCGTTATTATATATGTGCATTATAATACTCTTTT
>JAEDHZ010000197.1 GCA_016292705.1 Clostridiaceae bacterium | reverse complement strand
CTTTTCGTCATGCCTTCCGCTTTTTCGTGCATTCAGGCTTGAAAAGAAAAATGACCAGGATAATCTGCGATAACATTTGAAAGAATAAAGAATTATTAAATGTTTAATATTTTTTGAACAAAGTATTGACATTCTATAAAATGAGTTGTAGAATGTGTGTGATGATAAAGGTTGTTGACGCTTGTCGATGTACTTTTTTCAGCGCTGAAAAATACTAAAGAGGGAGGACAAGACACATGGCTGACATCTTCGCAAAGTTTGAAGAAATCTGGGCAATCATCTGGGATTTCCTTTACAAGACTGTTCTTTCCGGTCTTAAAAAGTGAGTTAAAAAAGCCGGCTGCCTTTTGGCAGCCTCTTTTTTGTTTTTTTGCCGGCGAATAAAATGTTAAAAAATTGTTGACAATTCAAATTTTTAGTGATATCATATAAACAAGATCGGGAGTGGCGTATGTCACTTCGCTTGAAATTTTAGAATATGGAGGAACATTATCATGAAATTCTCATGGGAAGACTTTGAAAAATTCTGGCAGGAGCTTTGGAAGTGCATTTATAAGTTCTTCAGCCATTTCGGCTATGACACTCCGCTTGATCCGGAAGAAACCTGCCCCATTGACTAATCAGCTTTGATTGTTGAACAGCATCCCCTTTGCTTTTGCAAAGGGGATCTTCTTTTTTCTGCGGTGATTGACAATTCACAGCTATTTTGCTAAAATTAGTATATAGCACTGCTGAAGATAATTGGGAAACACAAAACTTAATGCTAACTTGTGCTCTCAAGTTCAGCTGTTACATTAAGAAAGGAGCTGTGCTTTATGAAAAAGACCGTTAGTTTTATCATTTCTCTTGTCATGATTTTTTCTTGTCTGACGCTTGTCGGTTTTGCAGGGGTGGGTGATTGTGTACCTTTCAACAACAGCAAGTATTTTGAATACGGTGACTACTCATTGCATTACAGAACCTATGGCGACATCGGCTCGTGCCGTGAACGTGTAATTCTTCTGCATGGCTTCGGGCTTTCCTCTGCTTCGCTTGAGGGCATTGCAAAGGAATATGAAAAGGAAAACTATTTTGTTGTAACTATGGATGTTCCGAACTTCGGCTATTCAAGCAGGGAGACTGAAAAAACCAATCTCCTTTCCCGTGAAGAGCTTGCGTTTGCGCTGATGGACAACCTCGGCGGAGACTGGATTGTCGGCGGCCACTCAATGGGCGGCGGAATTGCCGTCAATGTTGCGCTCGATCACCCCGAAAGGGTTAAAGGACTTGTTCTTTTTGCTCCGCAGACAAGCGCTGAAGCAAACGGCGCAACCGCAAAGCTTATGAAAAGCAAGGTTTTTCAATCTTTGTTCGGTGCAATTATCGGCCTTGTCAAGCCGTTTCCCTCCCTTGTCCGGCCTCTTGTTGCAATCAGCTTTTCCGATTTGAAGTTTGCAAAGGAATATGACCTTTCAGTGATTGCTGCACCGCTTGCGATCAAGGGAACCGGCGCCGGAATTTCGGTGATGTCCTCCCACACCAGGGGAACAGACCTTGAAGCTTTTTCAAAGCTTCAGCTTCCCACTGTCATTATTACCGCACAAAACGATATGGTTGCAAGCAAAAGCAATCTGCAAGGCATTATAGACAACGCTCCTCAGGGAACGGTTGTTCAATGCGTTGAAAAGGGTGGTCACATGATGATGGAATATGATCCGCAAAATACTGCTGCGTTGACGCTTCCGGTCATGGAAAAAATGAAGTGAGTTGTTTTCAAAACAGTTAAAATGTTGTAAAATTTGAAAATAGTGCTTGCTTTATGTCGAGAGATATTGTACAATTAAAATAATTTATACTAGGAGGTATTTATTATGAACACGGCAATCAAAAATGCAAAGAAGACACTTGCTGTCCTTTTGTGCGTTCTGATGTTTTCCGCTTTTGCTGTTCCCTTTGCCGGAGCTGAGGGTTCGATAACATGGGATGTCAAAGAGGATGGATACACCGTTACCGTTCCGAAAGATGCAGACGGCGTTTCGGTTGTTGAGGGCATTCCCGAAGCAACTACCGATGTTGAGGATGGTGAGATTGAGTATAAACTCATATATAAAAACGGAGAAAACGAAGAAGAAATTACTTCGGACGGCATTGTCTTTTCAAAAGAAAAGAGAGAAGTTGCTGTCAAGAATATTGCGAAAGCATACATTTTTAGTAAGGATATCGATCAGGACGGAAAAATCACTGTATATCTGAGGGCTTCCTGCGGTGATCTTCCTGCGGTGGATTGCCCAATCGTTATTGAGAATTATAAGGTTACGGCAACTTTCAGCTATCTCAATAAAGAAAATAAATATGTTGATCTTCAGACGGAAGTATATTACGGACAGTCGGCTGAAGGATATTCTGAAACTATCAAAGATTTCAGCCAACCTGAAAACGATGAAAACTGCCACTACATAAAAAAAGGCTGGGTTGATTTTTGGGGCGAATCTGAAATTGACAGAGTTATGAAAGACACCACTTTTGTTCTTTCATTCATCTCAGAGGCTCATGAAATCAATACCGAAGAGGACTATGAACTTGTCAGTGCAACCTGCACTGCCGCAGGAAAAGAATCGGGCAAGTGCAAGGTGTGCGGCATATCTATGTCAACAGAGCTTCCGGCGCTCGGCCATGAAAAAGTTGTTGACGAAGCCGGTGTTGCTGCAACATGCCTTGTGGACGGAAAAACTGAGGCATGGCATTGCAGTCGTGAGGGATGCGACTATACGGTTGAATCGAAGCCAATTCGTGCCATAGGCAGTCACACAGAGGTGGTTGATCCGGCTGTTGAAGCCACCTGCACAAAGGAAGGTCTTACAGAGGGTAAACACTGCTCTGTTTGCGGCGAAAAAACTGTTGAACAGAAGACTGTTCAAATGAAAGATCATGAGTATGTGGAAATGGATGCAAAAGAAGCAACCTGCGAAGAAGAAGGCTACAAAGCCGGAAAGCGTTGCTCGGTTTGCGGAGCCCCCGAATCTGAGGACATGATAATTCCGGCTCTTAATCATCAATGGGAATCAATTCCCGCAGTTGACCCAACCTGCACCGAAAAGGGCAAGACAGAGGGCAAAAAATGTTCTGTTTGCGGAGAAATTCTTGTTGAGCCGCAGGAAACTCCTGCTCTTAACCATGATAAGGATGAAGCTTCAATAATTAAAGCAGTTGCTCCGACATGCACAACAGAGGGCAGTACAGAGGGCTTTTACTGCAAACGCTGCAAAAAGACAATTGAGCCTCAGACCATTGAAAAGCTTCCCCACACGGAAGTAATTGATGCCGCTGTTGCTGCAACCTGCACCGAAAAGGGCAAGACGCAGGGAAAACACTGCTCGG
>JAEDHZ010000009.1 GCA_016292705.1 Clostridiaceae bacterium | reverse complement strand
CAGCAACCTGCACCCAAAGCGGACTCTCCGAGGGTAAGCATTGTTCACGCTGCAACTATAAAACGCAGCGGAAAGTTATTGCAAAAAATCCTCACTCCTATAAAAAATACATTACCCCTGCAACAACATCAAAGGACGGCCTTGTTGCTTTAAGATGCAGTGTTTGCAATGAACTCAAGGGTAAAACGCAAGTGATTTACATGATAAAAAGTGCTGTCCTTTCAAAAACAAGCTTTGTATATAACGGGAAAGCTGTGACTCCCGAATACATTGTTAAAGACCGAAACAACACTTCTCTGAAAAAAGGAAGAGATTATACCGTAAGCTATTCCGGGAACAAAACCGTTGGAAAAGCTTTTGCAAAAATCTGTTTCATGGGCAACTATCAGGGAGAAAAAACACTTTCGTTTTTGATTCTTCCCGCCGATGTCGGAAAGATTTCTGTTTCAAATATCACTTCTTCCTCAATCAGGATTTCCTGGAGCAAAGTGTCCGGCGCAAGCGGATATAAAGTTTCTCTATATAAAAACGGTAGATGCGTTAAAAGCGTTGACACCGCAAAAACCTCTTTTGTTTTCAAAAAACTCGATTCCGGAAGCAAGCATAAAGTTGTGATTCAGACTTACACTTATATCGGCAGCCAAAAGGCATATTCGCCGAAAACAAAAAGCATAAGTATCGCCACAAAAGCAGCAGTGCCAAAGCTGACCGTTTCCTCAGAAAAAAGGCAGGCAAGGCTCTCATGGAGCAAAATTTCCGGCGCAAAGGGCTATACAGTTTATTACAGCACAAGCGCAAACAACGGTTTCAGAAAAATCACCACATCAACAAACCACCGTATTATCAACAAACTCGAAACAGGAAAACGGTATTACTTTAAAGTCATCGCTATCAGGGACAAAAACGAAGGTCCGCAGTACACCGCTTTCAGCAACACGGTTTCTGCCGTAATAAGATGAATTATTAAGGAAGCCATGATTAAAGCTGATGTGCAGATTACGCAACCGGATTTTCGTAAAATTTTGCAAAAGCCGCAAAGGAATCCTATCGGATTTCAAGCGGTTTTTGTGCAATATAGGCAAAAAAATAAGCAAGCGATATGTGCATCAAAGTGTATGCTGTGATTTATTAAGCGGTTCCTTAATATTCTTTCGATTCCCGGGAACAATATTTTCAACGAACAAACCAAATCATAAGAACCTCTGAATAATTGGAAGAGCAAATTATCAGAGGTTCCTTCGTTTTTCGGGAGAACAGCATGGATTCAATTTTTGTTTTCTGGGGTCGTATGACGGAAAATCCGCTTTTGTTCATCGCCGTCACACTGACTGTCGGCGTTATCCTTGTTAACGGCTGGACTGATGCGCCGAACGCCATTGCAACCTGCGTTGTTACCCGCTGCTTATCTGCCCGTGCGGCAATACTGATGGCAGCGGTTTTCAACTTCCTCGGGGTGTTCATTATGACCCTCGTCAACGCAACCGTTGCCGAAACAATCACAAAAATGGTAGATTTCGGCAACAACCCGGATGTTGCAATAATATCACTGAGTGCGGCATTGTTTGCAATCGTGCTCTGGGCTGTGCTTGCCTGGGTTTTCGGAATTCCGACAAGTGAAAGCCATGCCCTGATCGCCGGTCTCACAGGCAGTGCAATTGCCCTGCACGGCAACCTCAGCGGAGTGAACAGTGACGAATGGGTAAAGGTTATTTACGGAATTGCCATTTCCGTACTTTTAGGCTTTGGCCTCGGCTGGCTTGTCTGCAAGCTTGTCACAGTGATTTTTTCCAAAACAAACCGACCGAAAACGGAGCCGTTCTTCAAAGGAGCTCAGATTTTCGGTGCAGCATCAATGGCATTCATGCACGGCGCACAAGACGGGCAAAAGTTCATGGGTGTAATTCTTCTTTGTGTCTATATGTCGCTGGGTCAACCGCTTCCGTCTGATATTCACATTCCCGTCTGGCTGATGTTCGTCTGCTCCGTTGTTATGGCGGCAGGAACGGCAATGGGAGGAAAGAAGATTATCAAATCCGTTGGTATGGACATGGTAAAGCTTGAAAAATACCAGGGCTTTTCGGCGGATATTGCCGCAGCGTTGGCACTTCTCATCTGTTCGGTTTTCAGTCTTCCGGTTTCAACAACACATTCAAAAACAACATCAATCATGGGTGTCGGTGCGGTGAAACGCATTTCAGCAATCAATTTCGGCGTTGTTAAGGAAATGGTGCTGACCTGGGTGCTGACCTTTCCCGGATGCGGTCTTGTCGGCTTTCTGATGACAAAGCTGTTCATGAAATTATTCACCTGACGAAAGGAGTTTTAGCGTGACAAAAGGTGACAAATTTTACTACGATAATTTTTCGCAGACTGCTGAACTTTCACAAAAAGCAGCTGTGTGTCTTGTTGAGTGTCTCAAAAACTATGATGCAAACAGGATAACCTCAATGCTCGATGAGATGCACAACATTGAACACAGTGCAGACAAAAAGAAGCACGAGATGAATGAGGCACTCGTCAAGGCATTCGTCACTCCGGTTGACCGTGAGGACCTCGATTTGCTCAGCAATGAGCTTGACGATGTTGTTGATGTTCTTGAGGAGATTTTGCAGAAGTTCTATATTTATGACATACGCTCAATTCGTCCGGACGCAATTGAATTTGCCGAAAAGCTTGTTGTTGCTTGCGGACTGATAAGGCAGGCCATGGCGGAGTTCGGAAACTTCAAAAAATCAAAAAGAATCAGAGAGCTTATTATTGAACTCAACACCGTTGAGGAAGACTGCGACCGGCTATATCTCACCGCAATGCGTGCGCTCACAAAGGATACGGCGGATATGCTTGAGGTTGTTTCATGGCGGACGATATATGACTGCCTTGAAGAATGTGCTGATGCGTGCGAGCATGTCAGCGAATGTATAGGTTCAGTCATTATGAAAAACACCTGAATTCAAAACCTTTCTGAGCAAAAAGGTAAGCTCTTATTTAAGCGGTTTTTTAAATCCGGCAACAAAAAAACCAACAGAAAGAATCCTTCCTGTTGGGTTTAAGTATATCGATCAGTGCTTTCAATCCGTAGAGCTTAACCGGTAAAACAAGTTATACCGAAAGAAGACCTGCGTCAATGACAAACTGCGAACCTGTGGCATATCTTGCCTTGTCCGAAGCAAGGAACAAAACAAGGTCAGCAACATCCTGCGGCTCAATCCACGGAACCGGAAGAAGATTGCCCGCCGAACGCTCGGCAATCTCAATCGGAGTCATACCCTCCATTGCGGCAAGGCCGTCGTTCATCGGCGTGTTAACTCCGGTCGGGTGAATACTGACAACTCGGATATTGAAAGGAGCAAGCTCGATAGCCCATGCCTTTGTAAGACCGGTAAGTCCCCATTTTGAAGCGGTGTAATGCGAAAGCCTGTTGCCGCCGCGAAGTCCCATTACTGATGAGTTGTTAATTATAACACCGTTTTTTTCCTTTTTCATATAGGGTACAACTCTGCGGGCGACATTGAATGGTCCTTTGAGATTGATATCAATCATTGCGTTCCACTCATCATCGGTCATTTCATCAACGGTCGCATAGGCGCAGATTCCTGCGTTGTTGAAAAGGATGTCAATTTTTCCGAACTGTTCAATTGCTTTCTCAACGGCGGCTGTAACTGCTGCATCGTCACGAACATCACCAACGGCGATTACGGCTTTCCTTCCGAGCGCCTCAATCTCTTTTTTGAGCGTTTCAAGCTCGTCGTTCGTTCCGAAATCATAGTTCGGATATTCAATCTTTTTTGCAACATCAAAAGCAACAATATCGGCGCCCTCCTTTGCGAGCGCAAGAGCTGTTGCCCGTCCCTGTCCGTGGGCTGCGCCGGTAATAAAGGCAACCCTGTTTTCAAAATCTTTCATCGTAAACAACCCCCTTATTTATCTTCCTTTTTGCGGTACTTATAAAGAACCTCGTCAAGCGGAACCTTTGCAACGGTATTGAAAAGGTTCGTGGCATACATAATTCCTGCAAAGGAGATGAGAAGAACTATCTGTTCTTCGGTAAACTTCTCTTTCAGCCTGTCATAGAGCTCATCCGGAATATTGTGCGGATCAACACAGATGGCAGAGCCGAAATCCATCAAAAGCTCTTCCGTTTCAGAAATCTTCGGGTTATCGGGATCATCGCCGGAGTCAATAAGAATCTTTCTGAAAAATGTTGAGCAAACAAGGCAGTCGTTTCCGCTTGAGATAGCGTATGAATAAAGCGAAATTGCACGCTCGCCCACAACGGGAACAAGCAAATCATAAAGTGTGTACCATTCCATATATGCTTTGAAAGCGGGAACATTATGCAAAAGGGTACGCTTCATATTGGTAATCCTACCGTGTTTTGCAATCTGGTCGTCATATTCTCTTCTGACTTCTTCGCTTGCTGAATCATAATCAGTCATTGATAAATAGCTCATATAGTCACTCTCCTATATCTTCAGTTTTTAAGTCTCTTGTCACACTTGGCTGAAAGGCGCGTTCCGACGCTCTGGAAAACCTGAACAAGAATGATGAGGAACACTGCCGCAAGAGTCATGATAAGATACTGATATCTGTAATAGCCATAGTTGATGGCGATTTTTCCGAGTCCGCCTCCGCCAATGACACCGCTCATTGCAGTATAGCCGAGGATGGTGGTTATTGCGATGGTAGCGTTTGAAATGAGCGAGGGAACGCTTTCCGGAAGGAGCACCTTTGTAATAATCTGAAACGGAGAAGCACCCATGCTCTGCGCCGTTTCAATAATTGCCGGATTAATCTCCCGAAGGCTGCTTTCAACAAGTCTTGCAACAAACGGAAATGCCGCAATAACAAGCGGAACAATTGAGGCAACGGTTCCGACCGCTGTTCCGACAATGAGCCTTGTCAGCGGAAAGACCATAATCATGAGAATCAAAAACGGAATTGAACGCAGCAGGTTGATTACAATGTCAATAACCTTGAGAATAGCCTTAGGTACTCTGATAATCCTTCCGTTTTCGCCTGCAACAATGAGTATTCCGAGCGGCAGACCGAGAACTATTGCAAAAAAGGTTGAAAGAACGGTGACATATACCGTTTCCCATATCGCAAGCGGAAATTCCGACTTGAAAACCTCAACTGCATTAACAAAGGTTTCAGACTGAAAAAACTCAATCATCGCCTTTCACCTCCTCAACTAATATATCCGGCATGGCTTTGAGATAGCTTATTGCCCTTTTCATCTCATCTTCTCCGCCGGGGATGCCGAGAATGATATTGCCGTATGCCTTGTCTGCGATACCCTTTGTTGAGGCGGAAAGAATGCTTGCCGTTATCCCCTCGTCAATCGCCATTTTCGCAATGAGCGGAGTATTGGTTGCCTTTGCACCGTTGAAAACAACGCGGATAACATTATCTCCGCTTATCTGTGTGCCCTGCTCATAGCCCTCAGGGAAAACAAGATGCCTTGCTGCTTTCGATTTCGGAGCGGCAAAAACCTCGCTGACAAGTCCTTGTTCAACAACCTCTCCGTTATCGAGAATTGCAACATGAGAACAGATCTGCTCAACAACACTCATCTGATGAGTGATGACAATAACAGTTATGCCGAGCTTGTCGTGAATATCACGGATGAGCGAAAGAATTGACTGCGTTGTCTGCGGGTCAAGAGCGCTTGTTGCTTCATCGCAAAGGAGGATTTTCGGGTGAGTTGTCAGGGCACGGGCAATTGCAACCCGCTGCCGCTGTCCGCCCGAAAGCTGAGACGGATATGCCTTCAGCTTATCACCAAGGCCGACAATTTCCAAAAGCTCCTTTGCACGCTTGACAGCTTCCGACTTTTTTACACCGGCAAGCTCAAGCGGAAAGCAGACATTTTTGAGGCAGTTCTTCTGCATGAGCAGATTAAAGCCTTGGAAAATCATTGTGATGTTCCTTCGCTCACTGCGCAGCTCCGACTGCGAAAGCGCACCGATATCCCGACCGTTGATAATCACCTTTCCCTCGGTCGGCCGTTCAAGCATGTTGATACAACGGACAAGGGTGCTTTTTCCGGCGCCGCTCATTCCGATGATTCCGTAGATGTCACCGTCGTTAATTGTCAGCGAAATGTTTTTGAGCGCCTCAACGGTTCCGTCGGAGGTTTTGAAAGTTTTGCTGAGATTCTGAATTTCAATCATATATTTCTCCTGAACGCTTAACATAAGAAATAACGCCGGCTGCAGAAAGCAGACAACGCTATTTCAAAACTCTATTGTTTCAGCTTATTTTGTGAGAGCGTCAAGGGTGGTCTGCTTTCCGCCGTAGAAGCCCATCGGCTCAACATGGATTGCACCGACCGAAACAACATTGGTGTTGTTTTCCTTGTTGAAGTCCTCAAGATAAGGAAGATGCTGGAAGTAGTTTGCATCAATCTCACCGCTGTCAACAACTTTGTTCGGCTGAACATAATCGGTGAATTCCTTGATATCAAGAGTAACATCCTTTTCAGCAAGGATTTCCTTGACTACGGCAAGGATTTCTGCGTGCGGCGCCGGAGAAGCGGCAACGGAAATCTTTTCTCCGGCAAGCTTTGCATAATCAACGCTTGAATCAAAACCGTCACCGGGGTTTTCAACAACGGAAACAACCGCACCGTCATACTTTTCATTGATGAAATCGACAACCTTCTGGCTTTCAAGTGCAGCCTTCAGAGCCTTGATTTTATCGCTTTCCTCGTTGCCTTTCTTAACGGCAAGAATGTTTCCGTATGCAGAGGACGAACCTTCAATTGTGAGAGAATCCTTAACGGGATTGAGCTTTGCGGAAATTGCATAGTTTGAGTTGATAACAGCATAGTCAACATCCTGAAGAATGTTCGGAATCTGAGCAGCTTCAACTTCTCTGAATTCGATTGAATAGGGATTTTCTGCAATATCCTTTACTGTTGCCTGAATGCCTGCGCCGTCTTTAAGCTTGATGTATCCCTTATCCTGAAGAAGAAGAAGAGCACGGGCTTCGTTGGTGGTGTCGTTCGGAACGGCAATTGTTATTGTTTTTTCCTTTGAACCGGAGCAAGCAGCAAATGTTGCAAGAACAAAAATTGCCGCAAGAAGAATTGCGATAGCTTTTTTCATTTTTATCATACCTTTCAAAATAATATACTTGGTTTAAAATATGCTTTTGTTTTATCCGGGAAAAAGTTCAGCTTCACATTCGCTGATTCTGTTTATGGGTCATACGATCCTCCTCCTTTGTTTGAACGGGTATATTATATACCGACTGTTTTGTTTTGTCTAATACCATGTGGATATAGTAGGTTATAGACGGCGTCTATAGCTGACATAAGTTGAATATATCCGTTACAAATTTTTTACTTTCTCGTTAAGGTAGGTCTGAATCTCTTCAATATATCTGTTTCCGATATTGCTCAGAACAGTGTTCTTTTTTGTTATGTAGCCTATTTCCATATCGCTGTTTTCCTCAACGGAATCAGCCTCAAAGGGAATTGCAAGGTAATCGCTGCCGTTAAGCTCCTCGCAGATAATACCGGAGCAAAGAGTGTAGCCGTTGAGACCGATCATGAGGTTGAGCATTGTTGCGCGGTCGTTTGCCTTGATGATACGGGTATATTCACCCGTGCTGAGAATCTCCTCGGCAAAATAAAACGAGCTTGATTCGCCCTGTTCAAAGGAAAGGCAAGGATAATCCTTGAGCTGTTCAAAGCTTATTGACTTTTGCTTTGCAAGCGGATGACCTGACCAGAGATAAACATAAGCACGGCACTTGATTATGTGATGAAACTCAAGGTTATTGCTGCGCAAAAGCTTGTTCACTGCGGCGCGGTTGAAATCACTGAGATACAGAATTCCGATTTCCGAGCGCATATTGCTGACATCCGAAATTACATCACGGGTTTTCGTTTCACGGATTGCAAATTCATAACGGGTGAGATCGAAACTTTTCACAAGCTCAACAAACGCCTTAACAGCGAAGGAGTAATGCTGGGTTGAAACGCCGAACTTCTTTTTAACATTCTGCGCATCGCCGTATTTTTCCGTCAAAGCCTCGTATTGATTATATACCTGCCGTGCATAAAGCAAAAACTCCGCCCCGTCCTGAGTAAGCGATACTCCCCTGCCGCTGCGGTAAAAAATTGTTATTCCGAGTTCCCTTTCAAGCTCCTGCATTGAGCTTGAAAGCGACGGTTGGGAGATATACAGAACCTCCGCCGCCTTGTTGAGCGAACCGACTTCGGATATTGTTATTGCATAATGAAGCTGTTGAATTGTCAAACAGATTCCCCCTTGTGCGTGAAAACAGATTATAGCTACGCACCGTCCGATAGGTTTTACCTATAACATATATCACACAAAAAGAAAAAAGTCAAGAGCCAAAACTCCTGACTTTTTTGAAATGCAAATTATTTAGCTCTTGCAACAACAGCAGTTCCCGATGCCGAAACCATGAGCATATTACCCTGACCGAGAACCTCATAGTCAACATCAACGCCGACAACTGCGTTTGCGCCGAGCGCAGCCGCACGCTGTTCCATTTCGCCGAGAGCTTCGGTTCGTGCGCTTATAAGCTCTTCCTCATAACCCTGCGATCTTCCGCCCACAATGTTTCTGATTGAAGCACCGAAGTCTCTGATAAAGTTTACTCCCGAGATAACCTCGCCGAAAACAAGACCTTTGTATTCAACGATTTCGGCATTATCAAGTGTTGAAGTGGTTGAACAAACCATAAAAACATCTCCTTATATACATTTTTAAATCTTGAAGCAATTGTTATACTGCTTTGCCCAACGGGCAACCGAAGAAGCGGTCGGCTTTTTCGGCATGGCAGCGACAACTGCAGTGGCCGCAACCATGCGCTCGCCGGTTTGGAGTATCTTTTTCAGAAGCTCCTTGTCTTTGACAACATTTTTGACTTTATTGATCAGATCCGAAACCGATACACCTGAGAGAATTGAAGTAAGACTTGTTGAGTCAGCTCCGATGGTGAGATCGTCTGCGGTAAGAACACCGGTTTCAAACATATAGTCAAGCTCGCTGCCCTTGAGCTTTGCCAACAAAAGCTTTACGCACGCAAGACCTGCAAGACCTGAACCGAGCTTTTTATAAAACTCCGTCTGATACTTCCAGAGACTTTCCAAGCTGAATGCACCGTCTTTATCCGCTATTACGGCATCGGCAAGGATTCTTGCAGCTTTCAGAGAATTTGCGATTCCCGAACCGATAACGGGTACAGTCATGAAAGCACTGTCTCCGATTGCGGCATAGCCGTCGGCAACAAGAACGCCCAAGGGCTGCCTGACAGGTATTGTCACTCTCTGACCGCCGCGGACAATTTTATCACCAAGACGGGGATTTTCCTTTTTCATAGCCTCAAGACTTGTTTCAATCTCCTCATCGCTGAGCGGTTCAAAGCGGCCGATTAAAACATCGGTATAATCCTCCTCGCTTGCAACCCAGCCGATACCGAGCTTTCCCTGCGGAATCATGTATACTTTGTAGACATCCTTTGCCGGCTCTTCACAAGCCTTGTTATAAAACGCACGGTAAACATAAAAGCGTGAAAATACGCCGTCTTCCTTTTCAATCGGAATATACTGCGGAAGATTCTTTCTCACGGGGGAATCAATTCCGCAAGCGTCAATAACAAGGTCGGCATAAACATCGCCGTTTTCCGTTTCAATTCCGACAACACGGTTACCGAGAAGCAGCGGCTTTTTAACCTTGCAGTCAAAAACAAACTTAACGCCTGCGCTTTCTGCGTTGGAAACAAGAAGATCATAAATATCCTTGCGCTCCATTTTGATTTCAAGCTGATCCTCCGGAACATTCTGAACAAGTCCTTTTTTGCAGTTCGGACTATAGAAGGTCATGTTCTCCTTATAGGAAAATTTATCCTTTGGGGGCATGGGCACACCGGCAACCTTCAACGCCCCGGGTGCAAAAATATCTGTCCAGTCATAGCCGAGCTCTGTGCGGCTGTTTTTTTCATACACAGTGACATCAAAGCCATTCCTTGAAAGCAGCGCAGCAGTTGCAAGTCCGCCGTGTCCTGCCCCGGCAACAATTATTCTTTTCATTAGCTTATATCCTCCTTTTGGCGATTATACCATTTTTATACGGCATTTTTCAACTTATTTTTTATTATATTGAACTGATTTAACATTTGTGGTAATATATTACTCAAAATATTAAGCTGTTCAACTTAGAAAGCGTGAGCCTATGACAGAAAAAATTGACGGAATTACCGTTGAAATAATCAAAAAGGATGTCCGGCGGATAAATATCAGGGTATACCCGGACGGCAATGTAAAGGTTTCTGTACCGCTGTTTATGAACAGAAGCGAAATCCTAAACATTCTCGACGAAAGGCTCGAATGGATAAAACGCACACAGAAACGGCTCTTTGAAAATCAAAAAGCTGAAAACCTGATATCGGAGGAAAACAGCAAAAAAATCGTCCTCTTCGGCGAACCCTATGAATTGGTTTTTTCTTCATCTGCGCCGTTCGGCGTGTCAAAAAAAGACAAAACTGTTCTTGTGAGTCTTCCCTCTTCTTCGGACGAATCACGCAAGAAAGCTCTTGACGGTTTTCTTGAACAACAGCTTGAGCAAGTTCTTACCGTTCTTGTTTCAAAATGGGAGCAAATTACGCAGCTTTACTGTTCGGAATGGAAAATCAAAAATGTCAAAAGCTATTGGGGAAAGTGCAAATTGAGCACAAAGTCACTGACTTTCAACCTTAAACTTGTTCACCAAACTTCAAAGGATATTGAATATGTGGTCCTGCATGAAATCGCACACCTGAAATATCCCGACCACCAAAAGGACTTCAAGTTATTCCTTTCAAAATATATGCCTGACTGGAGTTACAGAGCCGCACATTTAAAAAGCCCCTGAACAAATCACAGCAAACGATTTGATACACATATTACTTGCATCTATCACGCCGCCTTGCACAAAAGCCGCATGAAATCCGATTGACTTCCTTCCGCCTTTTGCACAGTCTTATGAAAAACCTGACTGGGTAATCCGGACATCAGATTGAATCAGAGATTCCATAACACAACAGGAGATACTATGAAACATTTGAAGAATTACCTGAAAAACTATAAACTTCAAAGCATCCTTGCGCCGCTTTTCAAAATGCTCGAAGCATGCTTTGACCTTACCGTTCCGCTCATTGTTGCAGACATCATTAACACCGGAATTGCAAATGTTGATTCCGCAGACATTATCCGCCGCTTTGTTTTGATGCTTGCAATGGCTGTTTTAGGCCTTGCCAGCAGTTTTACGGCGCAATTTTTTGCTGCGAAGTCGGCAATCGGAACCTCGTCTGCGCTGCGCCACGATCTTCTTGAAAAAATCCAGTCGCTCTCCCTGAGTGAAACGGACAAGCTCACCCGTTCAACGCTAATCACACGAATGACAAGCGATGTTATGCAGGTTCAGACAGGTTTGAATCTTTTTCTGCGCCTTTTCATGCGCAGTCCGTTCATTGTTATCGGCGCAACAATTCTTGCGTTCACGATAAGCAAAAGTCTTGCATTGGTTTTTGTTGTTGCAATCACCGTACTTTTTGTTATCATCTTTTCCGTTATGAAAACAACCGCTCCGATGTATGAAACCGTTCAGAAAAACCTTGACAAAATTACCGAGGCAACAAGCGAAAATCTCACCGGCGCAAGGGTTATCAGAGCCTTTTCAAGAGAAGAGAAGCAAACGGAAACTTTCAACAATGCAAACACAAAGCTTTATAATTCACAAGTTGAGGTCGGAAGAATTGCGGCAATTCTCAATCCCCTGACCTATACGGTTGTCAATACGGTAATCATCCTTGTCCTCTGGATCGGTGCAAAAAGAACGGATTCGGGGTTGATGCTTTCCGGAGATATCATTGCCCTCATAAACTATATCTCGCAGATACTTATTGAACTTGTCAAGCTTGCAAACCTGATCACACAACTCGGCCGTTCAGTTGCCTGCATGAACCGAATCGGCAATGTTCTTGACACCGAGTGTTCAATGAAGTATGTGGAAGATTACACAAAAAGGGCCGCCAAAGAATCCGTCCGCTTTGAGAATGTCAGTTTCCGTTATCCGGGCGGAGGAGAAGATACGCTCAAAGACATCTCTTTTTCAGCCTTGAAGGGACAGACAATCGGAATCACGGGAGGAACGGGCTGCGGAAAAAGCACCCTTGCCTCTCTGATGCTTCGTTTCTATGACGCTGACAGCGGCACAGTATATATCAATGATACAGATATCAGAGATATTCCGAAAGAAGCCCTTGTTTCCGTTGTTTGCGCCGTTTTGCAAAAGCCTTTTCTTTTCAAAGGCACGATAAAAAGCAATATGCTGCTTGCAAAGCCCGACGCAAGCGATGAAGAAATCTACGCCGCACTTGAAATTGCGCAAGCAAAGGATTTTGTTGAAGAAAAGCCGGAAAAGCTTGAAAGCATTGTTGAACAGGGCGGAGCGAACCTCTCCGGCGGACAAAAGCAACGACTGACAATTGCAAGGGCTTTGCTTTGCAAAACGGAGATTCTTGTTCTTGACGACAGTTTTTCCGCCCTTGATTTTGCAACGGAAGCCGCACTCAGAGAGTCGCTCAAAACTCTTCCGGAAAGCACAACGGTTTTCATAATCAGTCAACGCATAAGCTCAATCAGGAATGCTGACAGAATTCTTGTGATTGATGACGGAAAGCTTGTCGGAAGCGGTACGCACAGCGAGCTGCTCGAAAGCTGCGGAGTATACCGTGAAATATTTGAAAGCCAGAACACCGGCGAGGAGGTATAACATGGACAAAAAGACTCTTAAAAGCGTCCTCAAGCTCATCAGACCTCATTCGTTTTTTGTTGCGTTGAGCATTCTCTGCGCTGTTTTCAGCGTTGCCGCCGCCTTGCTCATTCCGGTTTTCACCGGGGAAGCAATTGACAACATTCTCGGAGAAGGCATGGTTGACTTCAACAGTGTTCTGAAAAAGGTTGTTGTTATTGCTGCAGTTGCCCTTGCGGCGGCACTTTCGCAGTACTTCATGTCGCTTTGCAACAACAAGGTCACCTACTTCGTCTGCCGTGATTTGCGCACAAAGCTTTCAAAAAAACTTCACACCCTGCCAATTTCATACATTGACTCCCACTCCTTCGGAGACCTTCTCAGCCGCATGGGTTCGGATGTTGATGTTTTTGCCGACGGACTTCTGATGGGCTTCACTCAGCTCTTTACGGGTATCGTAACTATCGTTTCCATACTTGTTATCATGTTCGTGCTCAATCCGAGAATTGCTTTCGCCGTTTTTGTCCTTACTCCCCTATCGGTCTTTGTTTCAAAGTTCATTGCAGCAAAAACTCACAAGTACTTCACAAAGCAGGCTTCAATCAGGGGTGAACAGACCGCCCTCACCAATGAGCTCATTGACGGCAGGCAGGTTCTCAAGGTTTTCGGAGCAGAAAGCAGAAGTCTTGAAGAATTTGATGTTATCAACAACGAGCTTCATGACGCAGCACTCAAGGCAACTTTTTTTTCAAGCCTTACAAATCCGAGCACAAGACTTGTCAACAACATTGTTTATGCAATTGTCACCCTCATCGGAGCATTGCTTTGCATTACGGGGAGCGCAGCAATCACCGTAGGAGGACTGAGCGTTTTCCTCAGCTATGCTAATCAGTATGCAAAGCCGTTCAACGAAATCAGCAGTGTTATTACGGAGTTTCAGAATGCGCTCACCTGCGCAAAGAGGATATTTGAAGTCCTTGAGGCTGAAGACCGTCCTGCCGAGCCCGAAAATCCGCTTTCTCCGCCCGTCAACGGAGATGTCAGTTTTGAATCGGTTGCGTTTTGCTATGACAAAAAACGGCCACTCATTGAAAACCTTGACCTTGAAGTCAAAAGCGGGCAGTGCATTGCAATAGTCGGTCCCACAGGCTGCGGAAAAACAACGCTCATCAATCTTCTCATGCGCTTTTATGATGTCAATGAGGGAACAATAAAGGTTGACAACGCCGATATCCGCAAAATGCGAAGGCATGACCTGCGCTCAAGATACGGAATGGTTCTCCAGGACACATGGCTCTGCCACGGAACGGTTAAAGAAAACATCGCCTACGGAAAACCGGACGCAAGCGATGATGAAATTATCGCCGCCGCAAAAAAAGCTCATGCACATTCGTTTATCAGGAGGCTTGAAAAGGGGTATGAGACAGAGATTTCAGGCGAAGGTTCCAACCTTTCTGCCGGTCAGAGACAGCTTTTGTGCATTGCAAGGGCAATGCTCTGCCGCCCACCGATGCTGATTCTTGACGAGGCCACATCATCAATCGACACACGCACTGAGCTCAAGATTCAGACCGCATTTGACGAGATGATGAAGGGCAGAACAAGCTTCATTGTTGCCCACCGACTTTCAACAATCAAAAAGGCCGACCTCATTCTTGTTATGAAGGACGGAAAAATCATTGAAAAAGGAAATCACGGCGAGCTACTCAAAAAAGGCGGATTTTATGCAATGCTTTATGAAAGTCAGTTTGCCAAAAACTAAAAAGAGATTGTTTTTTCAAAAAATGTGTTTACTATTCACCGTTTGTGCAATATAATGTAAACATATTTAATTATTTGATTTGTTTTTCGGAGGGTTAAAACCATGACATACGAAATTGACGAACTGCTGAAAAAGATTAAAAGAGTTCATTTTATCGGCATTGGCGGTTCAGGAATGTGTCCGCTTGCGGAAATTCTCCTTTCTTGGGGCTATGAGGTTACAGGCTCGGATAACAATCCCGGCGACAACATTGACAAGCTGCGCTCGCTCGGTGTAAAAATCACCATGGAGCAAAAAGCCGAAAACATTGAGGGCGCACAGATGATTGTGTACACCGCAGCACTCCTCAGAAGCAATCCGGAGCTTTGTGCCGCTGAGGAAAGTTCAATTCCCACCTTTGAACGCTCAAAGCTTTTCGGTGCAATAACAAGGCGTTTTTCAAACTGCATCGGCGTTTGCGGAACACACGGAAAAACAACCGTCACCTCAATGCTTACGCAGGTTCTTGTTATGGCAGGGAAAGATCCGACAGCGGTCATCGGCGGAAAACTTCCGCTCATTGACAGCCACGGAAGAAGCGGAAAAAGCGAAACAATGGTTTGCGAAGCCTGCGAATTTGTTGACACATTCCTTGACCTTTCTCCCGATGTTGCGGTAATCCTCAACATTGACGAGGATCACCTTGACTATTTCAAAACGCTTGACAACATTATCCGTTCATTCAATAAATTCTCACTTCTTACAACGCATACACTCATTTATAACGGCGATGACGAAAATACTCTGAGAGCTGTTGAGAGCGTTGAAAGAGCAAAGATAACTTTCGGTTTTTCAGACAAAAACGATTATTACCCTGAAAACATCACCTATAACAAGGGTGCTTTTCCCGAATTTGATGTCATGAGCGGCAAAAACAAGCTTGCACATCTCAGGTTGAACATACCCGGAACGCACAACATTCTCAATGCTCTCGCCGCCTTTGCCGCAGCAGTCAACGCAGGGGTTGATTACCGGGACTGCGAAAAGGGAATTGAAGCCTTCTCCGGAGCAGGACGCAGATTTGAAATTCTCGGCGAATTCAAGGGAATCACAATAGCGGACGATTATGCGCACCATCCGCAGGAGCTTGAGGCAACTCTCACTGCCGCAATGAAAATGGGATACAATCATGTCTGGGCAGTTTTTCAGCCGTTCACTTTTTCAAGAACTTCCCTTCTTCTTGATGAATTTGCCCGTGTTCTTCAGATTCCCGACCGTTGCGTTATGACAGAGATTATGGGCTCAAGGGAGATTAACACATATCACATCTATACAAAAGATCTCGCTGAAAAAATCCCCGGAAGCGTCTGGTTCAACACATTTGAAGAGGTTTCAAAGTTCGTTACCGACAACGCCGAAAAGGGCGACCTCGTTATCACCCTTGGCTGCGGAGATATCTACAAGGCAGCAAGAATGATGAAAAACATTCTTGAGGAAAAATAATTAAACAGGAAAAAAATGCCGTGCATTGTCTCTTGATGCACGGCAATAATATTATCAGCGGAAAGCTTTAATGCGTTTGCGGCTTCCCGCTTGTCCGAATCACGCGGGGAAGCCCGGCGTATTTGGAAAATTGAGATAGAGAGCTAATAAGCTCAGGTTGAATCGCTTTTTGAACACAGCCTTTTCAAACGAGAAAGCAAGGATGTTCCTCGGGCGATTCAAAAGCAGAAAACCGCCCGTTGGAAAACACGAGCGGTTTTTTGAACTTTAAACATTTTATACCTTTGCAAGTGCGGCAATTCTCTTTGCACCATTTACAAAGCTCTGTCTTGCGTTTTCAACAAGCTCTCTTCCGTCTGGAAGTCGATCAATCAATTTGTCCAGAAGTTTATGCAGCGGGCCGTATTCAACACGCATTGTTGTGAGAAGCTGGCGTGCAATCAAAAGAACATTTCTGAGCTTAACGAGTCTTGCATTCTTTTGGTCTTCCTTTTCCTGGGCAAAAGGATCAATGCCAAGAATATCCGCCGCCTTGCGTGAATCTGAAACACCGAAGACCTGCTCAATATCGATACAATCAGCAAAAGCAAGAGCACCGATTTCCGTAAAATGGATTCCGTCTTTTGTGAACTGCTCAAGGAAAGCTGTTGGCTTTTCCGGCTGTGCAAGACAACCTGATTCAATGTATCCGTCGGCAACAGTGTTGGTTTTGATCCATTCATTAACTGTGTCGCACATTGCCTGAAGGTCTTCCCTCCAGACGATATCGTTCTTGCTGCCGAGAATGCTGCGGAC
>JAEDHZ010000196.1 GCA_016292705.1 Clostridiaceae bacterium | reverse complement strand
ACTGACGTTACCGGCGTTATCTCCCTTCCGGAAGGCACTGAAATGTGCATGCCCGGTGATAATGTTGAAATGAATGTTGAACTTATCACTGAAATCGCTATCGAAGAAGGTCTTCGTTTCGCTATCCGTGAAGGCGGCCGTACCGTTGGTTCAGGCGTTGTTGTTGCTATTAACGAATAATCCTTTTCTTTCAGGGCTATTCGGCAGTTTAGCTGTTAGCAAAAAGTAAAATTAAAGCTATAATTTGCATTGAGTTTTCTCTTTGCAAGTTATAGCTTTTTTGTTTGTCTTTAATAATCCGTCAGAATAACCACAAGGTCGTTGACATTTGTTCCGGTCGGACCCGTAACAAGCAAATCTCCGCCAAGCTTCAGCGCATGATAGGAATCATTGTTGTTGAGTGCATCAACGGGATTGACGCCTCCCCTTTCAATCCGGAAAAAGCTTTCTCCGTCTGCAATTCCGCCTGCGGCGTCCGTCGGGCCGTCTGTTCCGTCCGAGCCGGCGCAAGCAAAAACAATCCCCTCTTTCCCTTTGAGCGCAATTGCTGCGGCGAGAGCCATTTCCTGATTTCTGCCGCCGAGACCGCTGCCTTTGAGCGTAACGGTTGTTTCTCCCCCTGCGATGTAGGCGTGCTTTCCTTTTGCTTCCGGAATCTCCGCAATCAGCCTTACAGTTTCTTCCCTTGCCTCGCCGCAAAGCGAACGGGAAAGGGATGTGACCTCATAGCCGAGCGTGGCCGCCTTTTTTTCGGCTGCAGCGCAGAGAGTATTGATATCTCCGATGATGAAGTAGCCGCCGTCATTGACGGGATTTTTTGTCCTTTTTTCCGCAATGTCGCAGATAAGTCCGCTGTATTCCGGCAGGTACTTTTCCGCAGTTGCAACAAGCTGACGGTGTGTTGTTGTTTCCAAAGCGGTAATGCCGGAAGCTATTACACTTTTGTCGTTGCTCAGGACATCGGACAGCGCAACGGTAATAACCTTTGCAGGATAGAGAGCTTCTGAAAATTTTCCGCCTTTGACAAGGGAAATGCTGCGCCGCACTGCATTGATGTCGTCAATCGCCGCACCCCGGGCAAGCAGCTTTTTGGTGATGTCCCGCTGAACCTCAGGCGAAACTGCGCTCTTTTCAAAAAGCGCACTTCCGCCGCCGGAAAGGAGAACAAGGCAGGTGTCGTCTTTTTCTGTTGTTCCGGCAATCTTCAATGCCGTCTCTGCGGCACGCAGACTGTTTTCATCACTAACAGGATGAGCGGCTTCAATCACCTTGAAAAATGGTGAAGAAAACCCCTTCGTGTGTTCATATTTTGTTACAACAAGCCCGCAGTGGATTTTGTCTGCGTAATAATCTGCCGCTGCTTTTGCCATCGGAACAGCTGCCTTTCCGATGCTGAAAACAAAGAGCCGTCCGCTGTGCGGCGGAAGCTTTTTCAGTTCGTTCAGCGTGGAGACATAAGGGTCAGCCGTTTTGATTGCATAGCTGATTATTTCAAGAATATCTTTTCTCATTTTTCGGCACACTCCGCCGTTTCAAGTTCCTTGATTATGATTTCGCAGGTGCGCTCTCCCTCATCATAGAGGAAGATATGGCCGGAGTTTTGGAAGGTATAGAAGTGCATATCCGGGAAGATACTCTTGAGCTGGGCGGACTGATAGTACGGCATGGTTTTGTCCGCCGTACCCCATATTGTGCAAAGCGAAACGCCGTTTTTTGCCGTCTGAATGTAGTTCGGGACGGTTATATCCGGGCGCAGAATGGTGTTGCGCAGGCTTGATAGCGTTGCTTTGAGGAAGCCTTTGTATCTTGCACATTCTGCGAACTTTTCAAGGTAGTAATCCCTTGCCTGCGGACAGTGAATGAGTTCGGAGCATGAGCCGTTCAGAAGGAGCTTTCCGCCGAGTGTTGCGAACATCAGTTCTCCGAGACCCTTTTTCTTTGCCATTTTCATGTAAAGAGGAGCTTTGAACTCCATGCCTGCCGGTGCAAGCAGAAAGAGCTTTTTGATATTCTGCGGATGCTTTGCCGCATACGCAGTAACAACAGCGCCACCCATTGATGTTCCGAAAAGATAGAACTTTTCGCCGGGGATGAGAGCTTCCGTAAGCTCTTTGAGCTGGCGGGCAAAAAGATCGGGGGTGTAGTCGCCCGCAACCCTTTCGGAAAGTCCCCTGCCAAGCAGGTCGTAGCGGATAACCTTATAGCCCTTGCCGACAAGGAAAGCAAAGATTTTGTCATAGATAAAGTACGGTGTTGCATAGCCGTGAACAAGAACAACGGCCTCACCATCTCCCGCCATTTCGTAGTGTGTCTCGCCGCAGGGCAGATTTATGAATGAACCCTGGTGTTTTTCCTTTTCCTCCCGGGTGAATTCAATTTTGTCAATCTCGGAAACGAGCTTCTTCATTCTGCTTTTTTCCATTGTACTCTCTCCTTTACTTTGGTTGTCGTTTTCAGCGGATGAAGTTTGTTTTGATTTTTTCTTCACTCTCCGGAATGCCGAAAGTGTTTTTCCCAAGCTCGATTGACTTCATGAGAAAAGCCATATTATGCGCAAGTGTGCGCATTGTCTGAAGCCCCTCTTTGTCCTGTTGAGCTTCCTCGGCGTTGTTTCCGTGAATCATGTTCCAATACCTGCTTGAAGCAATCGGCATGGAGCTTATTGAGTAATATTTATTGATGCAATCGAAAGAAGCCGAGCAACCTCCCCGCCTTGCAGAAACAACCGCTGCGCCCACTTTCATTGTTTTGTCGAATGTTGAGGACTGGAACAGTCTGTCGCAAAAAGCAAGAAGAGTTGCATTCGGTGAGGCGTAATATACCGGTGAGGCGAGAACAATTCCGTCACTTTTTTCAAATTCCTCGGCGGCACGGTTAACCTCGTCATTGAAAACGCATTTTCCGTGTTCATTGCAGTAGCCGCATGCAATACATCCGCGAAGAGGCTTGTTACCGATATGTATCAGCGTTGTTTCAATTCCCTGTTCTTCAAAAACGGATATCATTTGAGAAAGGGCGGTGTATGTGCTGCCTTTTTCATGAGGACTTGCATTGATGAGAAGAACTTTCATAACGAACCTCCGACTAAGAAAGAATCAATAATACTTTTTCCGTCCGGTCGGTTGAGTACAACCGTCACCACTTGATTATATGCCTGGGACACAGACGGACAACAATTATTTTAGCAGAAAAGAGCAGAAGAAACAAGATGTTAAAAGGCAAATCTGAAAGACCGGTTGCAACTTTTGCCGAGCAAAAAGGCATTTAAAACGCAAATTTTTTCAAAAAAATGCTTGACATTTGAGGTGAATGGTGGTATAGTATACAAGCATTCGCAAGTGATGCAGACAAGTTAATAAATGCGAGAGTGGCGGAATCGGCAGACGCGCACGTTTGAGGGGCGTGTGGGGTGACTCGTACGGGTTCAAGTCCCGTCTCTCGCACCAT
>JAEDHZ010000195.1 GCA_016292705.1 Clostridiaceae bacterium | reverse complement strand
CTTTTGTTTCATTGCAAGGACAGTCTTTCCGGAATCAACGGCGTGATCCGCCCCGGAATTGTCCACAGGATTGACAAGGACACAAGCGGACTTCTGATTGTTGCAAAGAACGACTTTGCACATATTTCGCTTGCCGAACAGATCAAGGCTCATTCATTTGAAAGGGAATATCAGACTGTTGTTTACGGCGGTTTCAAAACCGAAGGCGGAATTGTGGACGCACCCATCGGCCGTCACAGCATTGACCGAAAAAAGATGTGTGTGACGGAAAAAAACTCAAAGCACGCAGTCACCCATTATGAAGTTGTTGACCGCTACAGCGGTTTTACACACCTGCGTGTTCACCTTGAAACCGGACGAACTCATCAGATAAGAGTACACATGGCATATATTGGTCACCCCGTTGCCGGAGATCCGGTGTACGGCCCGAAAAAGGTTATCACCGAGCTTCATGGTCAGTGCCTTCATGCCGGACTCATTGGTTTTCGCCACCCGAGAACAGGAAAGCATATTGAAGTTACGAGTGAGCTTCCGGAATACTTTCATGATTTTTTAAGGAGACTTGAAAAATGACAGAAAAAAAACTGCCGCTTTCCGGCTGGCTTATTGCTTCGGATATTGACGGAACTTTGAATGACAAAAAAAGGAGACTTCCAAAGCGCAATTTTGATGCCATACAGAAGTTCGTCTATGAATACGGAGGAACATTCATCCTTTCCTCAGGCAGATCAATTGAATCAATGCGCAATCATTTCAAAAATCTGAAGCTTAACACGGGCTACGCTGTTTTTATCAACGGTGCAGGGGTTTATGACTACAGTCAGGATAAAATTCTCTGGCTCAGTCCCGTTAATGAAAAAATAACGGATCTCATCAAACATATTGCAGGAAAGTTCCGTTTTGCAACGCTTCAGGTTGTAACACCGTATGAGGCAAGGATTGTGAAACCCACCCTTTCGGCGTATATTCTTGCATTGTCGAGCAAGCTCCCGATAAAAAAGTTCAAAAGTGTTGACGAGCTTCCGGAAGGTGATTGGTGCAAGGCAATTTTCACCGGACTTCCGTTTGTTATTTCAAAGGTTGAAAAGTTTGCAAAGGAGAACAGCAGCACTCACACCAACCTTATGCGTACCTCGCCGTTTTCCTTTGAACTTGTTAATGAGGGCACAAACAAAGGTGTTGCCGTCCTCAAGGTTGCAGAGATTCTCGGTATCGACAAGGAGAAAACCGCCGCAATCGGCGATTATTTCAACGACTATGAAATGCTCAGGGCTGTCGGTCTTCCGGCTTGCTGCGGTCAGGCTCCGCAGGGCATGAAGGATATTGCAAAGCTTGTTACCTGTCATTGCAACAAGGGTGCCGTTGCCGATCTCATTGAATACATTATCAAAAACAACACCTGAATCTGAGCCGGATTCTGTTCCTTTGGGAAAGGCTTTCCGGCTGAATTCGGATGTTTTGAATATCTTCCGGAGACATCTCGGTCTTTCGGATTATCAAAAGGAGGAAATCACATTGGACAATTCAAAAAAGACAGAGCTTAAAAAGCTCGCTTGCCGTGTGAGAATGGGCGTTATTGAGGGAACATTCAACGCAAAGTCCGGTCATCCGGGCGGTTCGCTTTCAATCGCCGATATTATCACTTATCTTTATTTTGAGGAAATGAATGTTGACCCGAAGAATCCTGCATGGGAGGACAGAGACCGTTTTGTTCTTTCAAAGGGACACACTGCGCCTGCGCTTTATTCTGCTCTTGCCCTCAAGGGCTTTTTCCCGTTTGATCTCATCAAAACGCTCAGAAAGCCCGATTCAATTCTTCAGGGTCACCCCAGCATGAGATATACTCCCGGCGTTGATATGAGCACCGGCTCTCTCGGTCAGGGCATTTCCGCAGCCGTGGGAATGGCACTCGGCGCAAAGCTCAAGGGCAAGGAATACCGTGTATACACCGCTCTCGGTGACGGCGAAATTGAAGAAGGTCAGGTCTGGGAAGCGGCAATGTTTGCCGGCAACCGCAAGCTTGACAACCTTGTTGCCGTTGTTGACTTCAACAATCTTCAGATTGACGGTTCTCTTGATGAGGTCAACTCGCCCTGCCCGATTGACGAAAAGTTTGCAGCTTTCGGCTGGAATGTAATCGTCATCAACGGTCATTGCTTCAGGGAGATTGAAGAAGCTTTCAAAAAGGCAAAGGAAACAAAGGGCAAACCCACCTGCATTGTTGCAAAAACAGTTAAGGGCAAGGGTGTTTCCTTCATGGAGGATAAGTGCGACTGGCACGGAAGCGCACCCAATGCCGAACAGTATGAGCAGGCAATGAAAGAACTCAGCGACGCTTTGGCCGCTTTGGAGGTGTGATTATGGCTGATGTAATTAAATGTGCAACAAGAGATGCTTACGGAAAGGCTCTCAAAGAGCTTGGCAAAAGGGATGACATTCTTGTTCTTGACGCCGACCTTGCAAAGGCAACAAAGACTATCGTCTTCAAAAAGGATTTTCCGGAAAAGTTTATTGACGCCGGTATTGCCGAGGGTAATATGATGGGCGTTGCCGCCGGTCTGTCAACTGTCGGCTACACCGTTTTTGCAAGTTCGTTTGCAATGTTTTCCGCAGGCCGTGCCTTTGAACAGGTCAGAAATTCAATTGCATATCCTAAGCTCAATGTAAAAATCGGCGCAACCCATGCAGGCATTTCTGTTGGTGAAGACGGTGCAAGCCACCAGTGCTGCGAGGATATCGCACTTATGCGCTCGATTCCTAACATGGTTATCATTAATCCGGCAGATGATGTTGAAGCTTTTCAGGCTGTTCTTGCTGCTGCCGATTTTGAAGGTCCTGTTTATATGCGCTTCGGTCGTCTTGCAGTTCCCAGAGTTAACAGTGAGGACTACAAGTTCGAGCTTGGAAAGGGTGTTACCCTCAAAGACGGAAAGGATGTAACAATTGTTGCAACCGGTCTCATGGTCAACGAAGCCCTCCTTGCCGCAGAGGAACTCAAGGCTGACGGAATTGATTCAAGAGTTATCAATATTCACACCATCAAGCCCATTGACAGGGAGATTCTTGTTAAGGCGGCAAAGGAAACCGGAGCAATTGTCACTGCAGAGGAGCACAGCGTTATCGGCGGTCTCGGTTCTGCCGTAACTGAAGTCCTTTGCGAGGAATGTCCGGTTCCGGTGCTTCGTCTCGGGGTTGAGGATACCTTCGGAAAATCCGGCCCTGCTGTTGAGCTTCTCAAGATTTTCGGCCTTGATGCAAAGCATATTGCAGAAAAGGCAAAGAAAGCCGTTTCGCTTAAATAAACTGTTTGAGCTGCCGTTTTTTCGGCAGCTCCTTTGAATCATAGGTAACCGTCGAAGAATGTAAAAACCGGTTATTGAAAAGGAATTGCAAACAACCGAAAAAACTATTGACAAACGGGTCACAATTTGTTAACATAATATTAACAAATCTAAGGAGGTGA
>JAEDHZ010000008.1 GCA_016292705.1 Clostridiaceae bacterium | reverse complement strand
GGCTTTCGCTTGCTTGCGTTTTGGTTTTCATTCGTTTTACCTCCCGGTTATTCTTAATCAAAATATATTGGGTTCGTTATTGCTCGGACATACTCCGCTTTGCCGACAGAATAAACAGCCTTGATATATGCAAAGGTTGCGTCTTTTTCAAGTGAAACTGCCATCTTAACACTGCCTCGGCAATTCTTCAAAGCAACAGTTTCCTTCGTGTTTGTCACAAGAACAAGGTTTTCCCCTTTCAGGTTTTCTCCTGTAATTTTCAAAAGCCTTTCTTCTGTTTCAACAGTGTCACCCATTTCAGCTTTTCCGCAGTTTATCAGAAGCCTTACCCCCCTGACGCTGTCCGTGATAAAGCTGTGGCCGTTTTTAACTGCGTCAAGAATGTCCTTGCTACTCCTTGAATCGCTCAGAACAGCCGTTACGGGGTTTCCTATTCTTGCAGGATTGAGCGGCTTATGGTAATCGCTTCCGCCAACGGCCGGAATCCTGCGTCCTTTGCGCAACAGCTCAGTCCAGAAAACGATTCCTCTGCTGTTTGTCGGACGCATAGGTCCGTTCCAGACCTCAACCGCATCAAAATTTTCGTTATTCCAAAGATACGGGCAGATTCTGCATTTCGGATGATTCACGGAAACAACAGCGCCGAGTGAGCGTGCATGAGCAATGAGTTTTTCCGCTTCAGCCTCGCTGTTTGCAACAAAGGAATTTTCAAAAGGCTCCTCAACACCGAAAAAGTTCATGTGTCCGTTATAATGCGTCCATTCAACGGCAGGAATAAAAGTGAAGTCATCAACATGGGGAAGAAAGCGGTTTTCGCTGCAGTTGTTATGATTTGCAAGCGCAACAAAATCAAGTCCCCGTTTTTTTGAAAGATTTGCAAGAGTATAGGCATCAAACTTTCCGTCCGAAGCATCGGAATGAATATGCAGATCTCCGAAAAGGAGCTGCCGTTGCTTTTTCTTGAAATCTATATTGTATGTGACCTCCACTCCCTCTTCGGCGATATGGTATGCGCCGACAATTATCTTCCATTCACCGGGGAGTATAGGTTCGGAAATATAGCCCTTTGTTGAAGAATATTCACCAACGGATATCTCGCTTCTTGCGCTGCCCGACCAGCCGAGAAATTTTCCGTCACGGTCCAAAAGGCCTATGTCAACGGTATTGACAGGGTGCATATCGCCCAGAAGTCCTTTTGTCGCATCCGGATATGAATAGGTAATGGTTATTTTTTCAACACCGTTTTCAACAGTGAACGGAATTGTATAATAAGTTTTTTCCCGCTCTTTAGTGATTTTATGTATAATTTTCAGGTTTGTCACCCCATTTCTATTTATATTGTACTGAAAAGCCATTCGCTTTGCTTGCTATTTTTTAATCAAGTTGGGTGATTTTTTTAACATTTGTTTCGTTATGCCTTGCATAAGGCAAAATTAACTGTTATAATTTAAAGCATGTCAGTAATTTTTATGAGGACAGAACAATGCAGAACAAATCAGAAAAAAACGGTGCAGTTTGCATCAATAAAAAACCTGACCTGATTGAAAATGAAGTCACCTTCCATTGGTGGCCCAACGAGGACACATCACTCCATTCACATGAGTATTTTGAATTTTTCATTGTTACCGGAAATGCCGCTCTGCATGAGCTCAATGCCGAAAAGCAGGAGCTTCCCTGCGGTATTCTGAGAATGATAAAACCGACGGATTGCCATCGTTTCATAAAAAGTGATGGTTTTTCCTGCGTGCACATGAACTTTTGTGTGACAAAAGAGCGACTTGAAAAAATCTGCTGTGCATTAAAATTCCCTTTGAATCTGCTTGAGGAAATCAAGGAACCTCAAATCAAACTTTCAAGCGAAGAGCTGACGCTGTTTTCAGAAAAAGCTCGTGCGTTGAACCTCATGCTTACCGCAAATCACGACTATGCCGATGTGCTCATCTGCGAGCTTGTTTCCCACGCCGTCTCACTGATACTCAACAAAAAAATTTTTGCGCAGTTCAACTACCCCGGTTGGTTTGCAGAACTGATTGAAAAAATCCATTCAGCAGAAAACATCGATGTCAGTGTGCCGGAGGTCTATGAAATGGGCGGTTTTTCTCCACCAGTTATGATAAAATATTTTAAGAAGTACACAGGAAAGACGGTAAAAGCCTATCTGCGTGACATGAAATGTGAACGGGCATGTATCCTTTTGGCAACCACACGGCTTTCTATTCTTGAAATATCAACTGCTCTCGGTTATGACAGTCTGAGCCATTTCAACCGCATTTTCAAGGAATACACGGGAGTTTCGCCGGCAGTTTACCGAAGAAGATAAAATAAGGGGGTCTGCACACCGCAGACCCTCCTGTGTTTATTGTAGGAAGCTCTGATGCAAGTAATATGTGCATCAAAGCGTATGCTGTGATTTGTTCAGCTGTCCCTTAATATGCTTTTCCCCAGTATACCATATACTTTGCCTTTTTGCCGCAGCAAACGCAGGTATCGGCAAGCTGCTCCTGCTCAAGGGGAATGCAGCGTGAGCCTACTCCGGTAACTTCCTTGACCTTGTCCTCGCACTCCTCGTCGCCGCACCACATTGCTTTGACAAAGCCGTCACCCTTTTCCTCAAGGGTTTTTGTAATCTCCTCAAGAGATGTGCAGGCATAGGTTCTTCTTTCACGGTTTTCAAGCGCAGAGTTATAAAGTCCGTCATGAACCTCTCTGAGTTTTTCAGCAACTGAGGTTTCAAGCTCATCAAGGGAAGCCATTGCTTTCTCCCTGTTGTGCCGTGTAACAAGAACGCACTGATTGTTTTCGATATCACGAGGTCCGAGTTCGATTCTTACGGGAACGCCCTTCATCTCATATTCTGCATATTTCCAGCCGGGACTGTTATCACTGTCATCAAGCTTTACTCTGATGTTTGCAGCCTTGAGTCTTGCTTCAAGCTCCCTTGCCTTTTCAAGGACACCCGCCTTGTGCTGAGCAACGGGAATAATAACCGCCTGAACAGGAGCAACAGCCGGCGGAAGGACAAGTCCGTTGTTGTCACCGTGAGTCATGATGATTGCGCCGATAAGTCTTGTGGTCATGCCCCATGATGTCTGGTGCGGATATTCAAGCTTGTTTTCACGGCTCTGATACTGAATTGAAAAAGCCTTTGCAAAGCCGTCGCCGAAATAGTGAGAGGTTCCTGCCTGGAGAGCCTTTCCGTCGTGCATGAGTGCTTCAATCGCATAGGTTGAAACTGCACCGGCGAACTTGTCGCTTTCCGTCTTTTTGCCCTTGACAACGGGGATTGCAAGATATTTTTCGCAGAAATCAGCGTAGACATTAAGCATCTTTTCAGTTTCGGCAATTGCTTCTTCTGCCGTTGCGTGGATTGTGTGTCCCTCCTGCCAAAGGAATTCACGGCTTCTGAGGAACGGACGGGTGGTTTTTTCCCAGCGTACAACGCTTACCCACTGGTTATAAAGTTTAGGCAGATCACGGTATGAATGAACAATGTTTGCGTAATGCTCGCAGAACAGAGTTTCCGAAGTCGGACGGACGCAAAGCCTTTCCTCAAGCTTTTCGCTTCCGCCGTGTGTTACCCATGCAACCTCCGGGGCAAAGCCTTCCACATGATCCTTCTCCTTTTGGAGGAGACTTTCGGGAATAAACATCGGCATACTGACATTCTCGTGTCCGGTATCCTTGAACATTCCGTCAAGAATGCGCTGAATGTTTTCCCAGATTGCGTAGCCGTAGGGACGGATTACCATGCAGCCCTTTACACTTGTATATTCAATAAGCTCTGCCTTTTTGACGATATCGGTATACCATTTGGCAAAATCTTCTTCCATTGAGGTGATGTCCTCAACCATTTTTTTCTGCTGTGCCATAAGGTGCAGATCCTTTCTGTAATTATTCACAGCGGCTGTCCGGCCGGACAGCCGCCGTTTTGTTGCTTGTTGATTGATTATGCCTTTCTCACTGCGGCTGTGACTTTGTCCTCGCCGGCCTCAAAGGTCTTTTCAAGGTCGCTTTCAATTGATGAACCGAAAACGATATCGTCCGCAAGAAGCTCGTTCTTCATGTGCTCTGCGTTTTCCTTGAGTGCGCTGAGAACAAAATCGCTTTCAGCGGAGATTGAAAGAACAACTCGCTGTTCAACCTCATAGCCCGCCTCTTTACGAAGCAGCTGACACTGACGGACAACATCTCTGACCGTACCCTCCTTGATGAGGTCTTCGGTGAGGTTGACATCAAGGGCAACAACGGTCTTGTTCTGACATTCAGCGGAAACAATTCCCTGCTTTGTCTTTGTCATAACGGTAAAGATTGAGGGATCGTACGCTTCGTCAAAGCCCTTGACAAGAACCTTTTCGCCGTTCTTTGCCTTTGCGGTGTAGTCAGCCATTTCCTCGGCAGAAGCAACCTCAAGAGCCTGCTTCATTTTGTTGACATTCTGCTTGAGAACCGCACCGGCGGCACGGAAATTCACAGCAAGGAAGTTGTCCTCAAGAACAGAGTTATCCGAAACATGGACAAGCTTTTTGATGTTGAGTTCGTCAAGAATATTCTTTTCAAAAGTCCTGATCTTTTGTGCTTCCTCATCATCGCAGGAGATATAGAGAGTTGAAAGCGGTTGACGAACCTTGATCTGATGCTCGTTGCGCAGTCTCATTGCAACGGCGATGACCTCTCTTGCGTCTGCGGTCTGCGAAAGGATTCCGTCGTCCTCAAAGCCTTCAATTTCTTTCGGCCAATCGGAAAGGTGAACGGAAAGCTCGCTCGACGGAAGAACACGGCGGGTAAGGTTCTGCCAGATTTCCTCCGTCATGAACGGAATAATCGGAGCCATAACTTTTACGCAGGTGTTGATTGCGTTGAACAATACCCAATATGCAAGGGTTTTGTCCTTTTCATCGCCGGTTTTCCAGAAACGGCGGCGGTTGGTTCTGATGTACCAGTTGGAGATATCATCAACAAAAACTTCAAATTCCTTGATGACATTGTATGCCTTGAAGTCGTCCATCTGAGCTGTGGTTTTTCTGATGAACTCGTTCGTTCTTGTAACAAGCCAGCGGTCGGTAACGGTCATTGCGCTCTTGTCGGGAGTATATCCCTCAAAGTTCGGCTTGTCAATTCTTGCGTAGGTTTCAAAGAAAGTGTAGGTATTCCAGAACGAAAGGAGCTTTCTTCTGGCCTCGTCTCCGAGGTTGAATCCGAAGCGGACATCGTTCGCAACGGGTGCGCCGGCATACATATATCTGACAGTATCGGCGCCGATTTTTTCCGCAGCCTCGTCAAAGCGGATCATGAAGCCGGTTTTGGAGAACTTTGAGCCGTCTTCAGCAACAACGCTGCTGTGGCAGAGAACACGCTTATACGGTGCTCTGTCCTCAAGAACGGTACTCATGAATAGCATTGAATAGAACCAGAGACGAACCTGCTCACGCATTTCAACGATCCAGTCTGCCGGATAGTTCTTTTTCCATTCTTCCTTATCGGTGAAGTAGCCGGTGGTTGAAAACGGAACGATACCTGCATCAAGCCAAACATCGCCGATTTCCGAAACACGCTTTACGCTTTCGCCGCAGGTCGGACATTTGATTTCAACCTCATCAATCCAGGGGCGGTGAAGCTCCGGAAGGGCGTCAACTTTTGCCGGGTCAACGGCAAGTTCACGCAGCTCCTTTTTGCTTCCGACAACATGAACCTTTCCGCATTTTTCGCAGACATAGAACGGAAGCGGCATTCCGTAATAGCGCTTTCTTGAAATATTCCAATCGCCCATGTTGTTGAGCCAGTCAACCATTCTTTTTCCGTTTGATTCAGGCTCCCACTTGACGGACTCTGCGGCTCTGATGAGTCTCGGCTTGAGTTCAGCGGTTCTGATGTACCACGCCGGAACAAGGCGGAAGATAACCTCGCTCTTGCAACGCCAACAAACCGGGTAGCTGTGTTCAATGGGCATCACTTTATATAGCTTGTTCCTTTTTTCAAGCTCCTCAAAAACTTCAGGGGCAATCTTTGCGCTGTCCTTTCCGGTCATGAATCCGAAGCCCGGAAGGAACATTCCCATATCGTCAACGGGCATAACCTCGGGAAGGCCTATTCTCTTTCCGAGCTCGTTATCCTCAATTCCGCAGCCGGGAGCGATATGAACAACGCCTGTTCCCTCTTCTGCGTCAACATCTTCCCAGGCAACGATTTTGTGGTCGATATTCTTCTGTGCGTCAAACTCCGGGAAGCAGGTTTCAAAGTGAAGTCCAACAAGTTCTTCGCCCTTGAACGCTCTGATAACCTCAAGCTTATCCTCTCCGAGATACTTGATTGCGTTCTTTGCAAGGATAATGGTCTGTTCATCGCTCTTTACTCTGACTTCAACATAATCAATTTCCGGATTGACCGCAAGGGCAACATTCGAGGAAAGCGTCCACGGAGTTGTTGTCCAAACAATGATTTTTGAGCCGAGTTCCTTGACGGGAAGCTTGAAGAAAACCGAATTGTGGGTAATGTTCTTGTATGAACCGGTCATCTCATGTTCGGAAAGTGAAGTTCCGCAACGGGGACACCACGGCATCGGCTTATATTCACGCTGAATCCATCCGCTTTCATCGCACTTTTTGAGGAAGTGCCAGATACCCTCGATATTGATATCGGTGTTGGTGTAATAGGAGTTATCCCACTGCATCCACTGACCGAGTCTCTTTGACTGGTCGGCAATAATTCCCGAAAAATGCTTGACACGGTCAACGCACTTTTTGGTGAACTTGTCCATGCCGTAGTTTTCGATATCCTTTTTGGTTTTGAAGCCGAGCTCCTTTTCAACCTCAACCTCAACCCAGAGGCCCTGCGAGTCAAAACCGTTCTGGCAACGGCAATCATAGCCGTTCATGTATTTATACCTGATAAATGTATCCTTGAGCGTCCTGCCCCATGCGTGGTGAATGCCCATCGGGTTGTTTGCGGTTATCGGACCGTCAATGAACTTGAAGCGTTCGTGTCCTGCATTCTTTTCTTTTCTTTTGTTGAAACAATCGTTTTCTTCCCAGAACTTGAGAATATCATGTTCCATTTGGATAAAGCTGTTGCTTTTCTCGGTTTCAGCCATTTTTTCTTTCCTCCAAACATAAATTTTCACCCGGTCAAAAGGCGGAATCGAGCAAAAAACGCCGTTTTCAAACCGGAGAGACATACATACCAAGTCATTATACTATATAAGTCATTCAAATGCAAGAAAAGAGTTAAAGAAAATTACCAAGAAAATTCAACAATATATGTATCAGGTTAAAATTATTGACAAAAGGACAGTCAAGGAATAGAATATATGTATAAAAGCGCAACCTGCGTGCGAAAAACCGAAAGGAGAACTATATCAATGGAATCTTCAACTTTGAAAAAACTCATTGCAATGATCACTGCCCTGCTGATGTCGTGGGGCATCATTGCCGCACCGGCAGCTCCCGCAAAACCGGACGGCGGAATTGTTGCCGATTCAGCAATTGCTTTCAATGACAGCGACCCCGGCTGCGCCGGCTCAACCGTTTCCGTCACCTCAAATTATGACGGTGAATACAGCGTTTTTTGGGGAACGGCAGACGGAGAAAAACTGACCGCAAAAACCGCAAGCGGTGCAGAAGTTCCCTATTCACGCTTTGCAAAAATCACGGTTGAGAACGGTCAGGGTAGCGAAACTCTCAGCGAATTTCTTGCAATTCCCGAAGGAGCAGAAACCGTTTTGCTTTATTACGGCGATGAACTGCTTGACAAGGACGCAGTTCCGGCAGAAAAAATCAGCACCTATGACGGAGAAATCTATTCTTTCGGTGCCCTCAGCGACATCCACTTCGGAAGATACTTTGACGGCATAAAGGACAAGTCCGACACATCTTTCCCGAGAGCACTCAACTTTCTTGACAGTCTCGGCGTTTCAATGGTCGGAATGAGCGGCGACCTTTCCTTTGCGGGCGAAACAAGCTCTTTCAAAAAGGTCAGCATGTATTCCGCAGAACATGACTTTCCGGTCTTCACCTGCCGCGGAAATCACGATTGCGGAAACAAGCTCAACACAAAAATGTGGCAGAAATATCTCAACAAAGGCGTTTACGGCGAGAACAAACGCGAGGGTGTCCTTGCTGTTGCCGATAACGGCTATGACTTTGTTTTCAGAGGAGAAGAAAGCCACGGCGATGTTTTCATCTTCTTCTCGCAGATTTCCGGCGTTTATGCACCGGGGGTACAGCTTGTTACCGACAAGCAGCTCAATTGGCTTGAAGAGCAGTTTGAAGCGCACAAGAACGAAAGGGTATATCTCTTTTTCCACACCTTCCTCAATGCTCCTGACGGTGAACCCGAAATGGGTGAGGGCAACCTCATCAATGACTACGGCGAGTCATATAACCTCCCCTATCGCACCGGAAACAAGGACGAAAAGCGTTTCAGGAGTCTCCTTGAGGAATATAAAAATGTAACTTTCTTCAACGGCCACTCCCACTTCACCTATGATATGCAAAGCTACAACGCCAGACTCAATATCACCGATTATGACGGCACAACGGCAACAATGGTTCATGTTTCAAGCTGCGCCGCACCGAGAACAACCGGTCCGCTCCAGCCGAAGCTCACCTCAAACTCAGGCACAATGAGCGAAGGTCTTTTCATCACGGCATATCCGTCATACATAATCGTTACAGCCTGCGACTTTGTCGGCGGTCAGTTCCTTGCATACGCAAACTACAGAATCAACAACAAATAAAATTTATTCTCGCTGAAAGACAGGGGAAAGAGGAAAATGAATTGTCCGAAATGCGGCAAAGCTTTGCCTGACAACGCAGTCTTTTGTTCCGGTTGCGGAAACTCTGTGGAACCCGAAACGGAAACAGACAAACTTTCCGCAATGCTTCCGCCCGTTCCCCCGTCTTTCAGCCGCACTGTTTCCCGTTCAGGCCGCAGACCGAAAGAGCGAACAGGCTCAAAGGGCACCGGTTGCCTTGTTGCGTCGCTCATATTCTTCATCATTTGCGCAGTTATAACCGCCTTTCTGCTCTTTTGTTCAGGAGCACAAAACGCCGCAAAAGATAACACCTGCGTTTCAACACCGTCCGGAAGCATTACGGAAACAATCAACCCGACGGCGGGGAAGAACGGAAGTACAAAGAAAACCACTCCGACGGAAGTGTTCAGATGACCTTTAACGAAGCGTTAAACTATGTTTATTCAAGAAAAAAGTTTGCAAAAAGCAACTCGCTTGAACGGATAAGTGCGTTGCTTTTTGCCCTCTCTGAGCCGCAGAAAAACCTGCGGTTTATTCATGTTCTCGGAACAAACGGAAAAGGCTCGGTTTCAACAATGACCGCCTCGTGTCTGAAAGAAGCAGGCTTCAAAACCGGGCTTTTCACCTCGCCTTTTGTTGAAAGCTTTTGCGAGCGCATCCAGATTAACTCAAAAAACATTTCCGAAGCAGACTTCTGCCGTCTGACCGAAACAGTCAGAAAAAAAAGCGAAGATCTGCCGCAGCAGCTTCAACCGACATTCTTTGAGTTCATTCTTGCCGTTGCCCTTGTTCATTTCTGCGAACAGGGTTGCGACTTTGTTGTTCTTGAGGCCGGAATCGGCGGAAGAGATGACAGCACAAATGTTATCCCACCGCCGTTGGTCACGGTTTTCACTTCAATTTCTCTCGACCACACAGAGATTCTCGGAGATACGGCAGAGAAAATTGCCGAACACAAGGCAGGAGCAATCAAAGAAGGCAGCACAGTTGTTTCTTTTCCGGCCGAAAGCAGCGGTTTCAACTTCTGCCCTCAGCAAAAAAGCGTCTGTGATATCCTCCGGCAGATGAGCGAAAAGCATGGCTGCAACATTGTTTTTCCTTCCATGAACAAAGTTCGGATTATCAGCGAGAGCATTTTTAAAACAGAGATTGAATACGGCAGGCTTTCATTTTCACTTCGGCTACCCGGCGAGCATCAGCTTGCAAACGCCGCCTGTGTTATTGAAACCGTCAACATTCTCCGTTCACTCGGATATGAAATAACGGATGACGCCGTATGCAAAGGAATGGAAAGGGCTTTTCTTCCCGCAAGGACGGAAATTGTCTGCACAAATCCGCTGACAATCATTGACGGCGGTCACAACGAGGGAGCAACAAAAACACTTTGCGGATTTATCGACCGACATTTTGCCGGAAAGAGCGTCACCCTGCTTGCCGCATATATGAAGGACAAGGATTATCGGACGGCGATTGACATCCTTGCGCCCCGTTGCGAAAACATTGTTTTCACAATTTGCGATGAGCACCGCGGCGAAGACCCGGCCGTTCTTTCAGAGTATGCAAAAAGGCATTGCAAAAGCGTTCATTTTGAGCGAGACACAAAAAAAGCTTTTCAAAAAGCGAGCGCACTCCTGAACCCGGATTCCGTGTTTGTTATTGCCGGTTCTTTTTATCTTGCCGGTGAATTGCGCAAAATTTTTTCAGCCTGACAACATTCGCCAAATAATTTGCAACCAATGACTTACCATAGAGCTTGTCTTTACGGTAGGTCTTTTTCTTTTTTCAAAAGTCTGCCGCAACAAAAAATCGGATTTATCTGCAATAAGAAAGAGGAGATACACAATGTCTGCAAGGATCGAATACCTGAAAAAAGAGATCCGTGTCGTTCTTGACGGAGAAATTGACCACCACAGCGCAAGTCTCATCCGCATAAGTGTTGACGATGCCATTATCCATAAACGGCCGCAAACGCTCATTCTCGATTTTTCAAAGGTCAGCTTCATGGATTCCTCCGGAATCGGCCTTGTCATGGGGCGATACAAACTTATGCGAAGCGTCGGAGGAAGAATAAGGGTTGACAACCTTTCCCCTGCTGCATACAAGGTGATGAAGCTTGCCGGACTTGAAAGGCTCGGAGAGCTGCGGCTGAGAGCCACCGAGCAACAAAGCATTCAAAACGCAACTTGAAAAGGAGAATTGAAAAATGAAAACTGTCAACGAAATGAAGCTTTCCTTTGAAAGCAAAAGCATTAACGAGGGCTTTTCCCGTGTTGCGGTTGCAAGCTTTGCGGCAACACTTGACCCCACGCTTGAAGAACTCAACGACATCAAAACGGCAGTCAGCGAGGCTGTTACAAACGCCATTGTCCACGGCTACCGGGAAAAAATGGGGAAAATATACATAACTGCTTCAATTACCGACAAGAATACTATCAGAATAAAAATCCGTGACAACGGAGTAGGTATTGAGGACATTGAGCAGGCCCGCCAGCCGCTTTTCACAACCCTCGGCGGAGAACGGGCAGGTCTTGGCTTTGCGGTGATGGAAAGCTTCACAGATAAAGTCAGAGTCCGCTCTGCTTTGGGGCGTGGAACAACTGTTACGCTTGAAAAGAGAATAAACGGAAAAGGAACCTGAGTCAATTTCTAAGGAGAGATTCTTTTTGGAAAAAGCAAAAGAAAAAAAAGACAGCCTTATCAATGAAAACCTCGGTCTTGTCCATGCCTGCGCAAACAAATTCCGTGGACGGGGTGTGGAATATGATGACCTTTTTCAGGCCGGCTGTGTGGGACTTTGCAAGGCCGCCGCAAACTATGACGCTGAACGGGGCTTTGCTTTTTCAACCTATGCCGTGCCGGTCATCCTCGGCGAAATCCGGCGGATTTTCCGTGACGGAGGAACGGTGAAAGTTTCCCGTTCACTGAAAGAGAAAGCGAGAGCCGCACTCAAAACAAAGCAGGAGCTTGAAACCGAACTTTCACGCGAGCCGACTGTTTCCGAGCTTGCGCAGCGACTCGGTGTTGAAATCAGCGAAGCGGCAGAACTGCTCACCGTTTCAATGCCCGTCATCTCGCTGACAGCGCAGGACGAAAGCTCCTCCCGCCAACTTGACATCCCGACGGAAGCGCCGCAGGAGGCAATCACCGAAAAGCTTGCGCTCAAAAAGGTTGTTTCCTTGCTTGAAGAAAAGGACAGACGGCTCATTGAACTGCGATACTTCCGGGGGCTTACCCAGGTCAAGACCGCTGCAGAACTCGGAATGTCGCAGGTTCAGGTCTCAAGGCGGGAAAAAGCCCTGCTCATAAAGATGCGTGAAAGCCTCCTGGGTTAAAGGCTTTTTGCGTTTTCATCACTTTTATTGACAATTTTAAATGTTCGGTCAATACGGTTGTGTTGTCAAAAATTACAAAGCGAAGTTTTTTGTTGAAAAAGTCTTGACAAACTGAAACAAAAGTGGTTTAATCATCTCAACAACAAAATAAACTCTTTGTTAAACCGATGAGAAAGAGTGAGTAGGTTTTGTTTCCCTTCCTTTCAGAGAGCCGCCGGCGGTGAAAAAGCGGCAGGAAGCGCAGGACTGAATGGACTTTCGAGGGCGAGCGGAAACGGGCAGCCGGAGTATGTGAGACGGAGCAGGACTCTTCGTAAAAAAAGGTCAGCATATGATTGTATGCGTTAAGCGGACACGAAAGTGTCAAGCCGGGTGGCACCGCAGGATTTGTTTTTTATCCTGTCCCAGCAAGTGAAATTGCAGGGACAGGTTTTTTGTTTTTTCAAAACAATCAAAAAGGAGTGGCAGCTATGAAAACAAAACGATGGCGAAAGATAAACATTCTTCATCATTTTTCGTTACATAACACATAATTAAAATTTTATTTATGAAAGGAACTACATCATGAAAAAGATTATTGCTCTTGTTCTTGCACTTACACTTGTATTTGCTTTTGCCGCCTGCTCTTCAAAGGGCGACACCTCCGACTCTTCAAACGCTTCCGAACCTGTCAGCGCAGCCGTGACCTACAAGGTTGGCATCTGCAACTATGTTGACGACGCTTCCCTCAACCAGATTGCCGACAGCATCAAAGCAAAGCTTTCCTCAATTGAAGCTGAAAAGAATGTTAAGTTTGACATCGCATACGACAACTGCAACGCAGATCCGAATGTTCTCAACCAGATTGTTGCAAACTTCATTGCAGACAAAGTTGACCTCATGGTCGGAATTGCCACCCCGGTTGCAATGGCAATGCAGAGCGCAACAAAGGACAGCGACATTCCCGTTGTTTTTTCCGCCGTTTCCGATCCCATTTCAACAAAGCTTGTTTCCTCGCTTGAAAAGCCGGGCAAAAACATCACCGGAACCAGCGACTATCTTGACACAACTTCAATCATGAATCTTGTTTTTGCAGTAAACAGTGATGTCAAAAAGGTCGGACTCCTCTATGACATTGGTCAGGACTCTTCAACAACCGCCATCAAGGAAGCGAAGGCTTTCCTTGAAGAAAAGGGCATTGAGGTCATTGAACGCACCGGCACAAAGGTTGACGAAGTTGTTCTTGCCGCTCAGGCTCTTGTTTCAGACAAGGTTGATGCCGTCTTCACTCCCACCGACAACACAATCATGAAGGCTGAACTTTCAATCTATGAAATTCTTTCAAAGGCAGGTATTCCCCACTACACAGGAGCAGACTCCTTTGCACTCAACGGCGCTTTCCTCGGCTACGGCGTTGACTACGCAAACCTCGGAGAACAGACCGCAGAAATGATTGCTGAAATCCTTGTTGAAAAAAAGAACCCTGCCGAAATGAAGGTTCGCACCTTTGACAACGGCACAGCAACCGTCAACACCGAAACCTGTGAAGCTCTCGGCCTCAGTTTTGACGAAGTTTCCGAAAAAATCAAGCCTTTCTGCACCGCAGTGAAGAGCATCAAAACAGCTGAAAGCTTTTAAAGCGTAAATTAAGTAATAGCTAAAACACCTCCGGCAAATGCAGACTGCGCTTTGCCGGAGGCTACATTCGGTTTGTTATTAATTGAACCAAAGTATTAACGGAGTGATATAAACTATGGATCTTTCCTCGGCACTCAATCTTCTTCAGACTGCAGCAGAGCTTGGTCTGATAAGCTCGCTGACAGTTCTCTCGCTTTTCCTGAGCTATTCAATGCTCAATGTCTGCGATCTTTCAACGGACGGCTGTTTCACGCTCGGCGCAGTTGTCGGCGCAATGGTTGCCGCCTCCGGTCATCCCCTGCTTTCAATTCCGGCCGCAATGGCAGCCGGCGTCCTTTCAGGCTTTATCACAGCATTTCTCCAGACAAAAATGGGCATTGAAAGTCTCCTTGCCGGTATCATTGTCAACACCGGGCTTTATTCCGTTAACATTGCCGTTATGGGAAACACCTCCCTTGTTAATCTCAACTTTACAGAAACAATTTTTACAAAGCTTGAAACTGCACTTGAAAACACTCCGCTTGCCGGTCAGTATAAACTCATCATTGCACTTGCAGCTGTGATTATTGTTGTGCTTTTCCTTTCGTTCTTCCTGAAAACGAATCTCGGCCTTGCGCTGCGTGCAACGGGTAACAATCCGGACATGGTTCGCTCTTCGTCGATAAACACCTCAGTTATCATCATAATCGGACTTTGCCTTTCCAATTCATTCACTGCTCTTTCCGGATGTCTCCTTGCGCAGTCACAGAAATCTGCAAACATTGACATGGGATCAGGCATGGTCACAATTGCTCTCGCCTCGTTGCTCATCGGAGGAATCCTTTTCAGCAAACGCAAGAGCACCGCAGTCCGTGCAGTCTGCTCCGTTGTCGGCGCACTCATCTTCAGGCTTGTTTATACCGCCGCATTGCGCTTCAATATGCCTGCATACATGCTCAAGCTCGTTTCCTCGGTTATCGTTATCATTGCAATCTCTGCGCCGTATCTCAAAAAGCAGCTTCCTAAGCTTAAAAGGCGACTTGAGCTGAGAAGAAAAAAGGAGGTTTCAAAGGTATGATGCTTTCAATTTCACATATTTCAAAAACCTTCAATCCAGGAACGGTCAATGCAAAAACCGCAATCAACAACCTTTCTCTTGATGTTGAAAAGGGAGATTTTATCACCGTTATCGGCGCAAACGGAGCAGGAAAAAGTACCCTTTTCGGCGCAATTTCAGGCTCTTTCCTCACTGACAGCGGACGGATCGTTCTTGACGGCACCGATATCACCATGATGCCAGAGCACAAAAGGTCAAAAAGCATCGGACGGCTTTTTCAGGATCCGATGCTCGGCAGTGCTCCGGCAATGAGTATTGAGGAGAACCTTGCCCTTGCGGCTCACAGGGGAACATGGCTCAGTCGCATAACCAAAAAGGACAAGGAGGATTTCCGTGAGCGGCTTTCAGTTCTCGGAATGGGACTTGAGAACAGAATGAAACAGCCCGTCGGTCTGCTTTCAGGCGGTCAGAGGCAAGCCCTCACGCTCCTCATGGCAACTGTTAATCCGCCCAAGCTCCTGCTTCTTGACGAGCATACTGCCGCCCTTGACCCCGGAACAGCGGAAAAGGTGCTTGCACTGACGGAAAAGCTTGTTAAGGAAAACGGGCTCACCTGCCTGATGATAACACATAATATGCAATCAGCCCTTGACCTCGGCAACCGTACCATCATGATGAACAACGGAAGAATTGTTCTTGACACATGCGGTGATGAAAGGAAGAACCTTTCCGTTGGCGACCTTTTGGAAAGATTCAAAGACAAGGTCGGAGAAGAGCTCACAACAGACAGAATCCTGCTTTCATAAGGCAAAACAAAACGGGTATCCTCCGGGGTGCCCGTTTTATATTACTCGTTTTCCGGTCAGACAGGGTTCATAATTCCCCTATATCCGTTCCGGTGAAATTATGCTACCGATTTGTTTTATAGCAATTATGATAAAAAATCAAGCAAGCAAAAACAAGCCTCGTTTATCCGAAAAATAACCGTTTTCTGTTGCACCAACACTAAAACAGTGCTATTATGTTTGCCGTGATAAAAACCAACCGAAAAGAAGGTATTTTCTTGGACATTATAAAAAGGAATTCAAAAACTGCTTTCAACTATATTCTTGCAATTCTCAAATGGATCGCCGTTTCTGCAGTTGTCGGCGCAGTCGGCGGCGCAGTCGGCGTTGCGTTCCACATCAGCGTTGAAAAGGTCACCGAACTGCGCACCGAGCACGAATGGATTGTTTTTCTCCTGCCAGTCGGCGGCCTTGCAATCGCCGGGCTTTATAAGCTTCTCAAAATGGAAAAGCTCGGAACGGACAATGTGATTGAATCCATACGCACGGAAAAGAGTGTTCCGTTCCTCCTTGCTCCGCTGATTTTTGTTTCAACAGTTATCACTCACCTTTTCGGAGGCTCAGCCGGCCGAGAGGGTGCGGCGCTTCAGCTTGGCGGCAGCATCGGTGCGCAGGTAGGACGGATAGTCAGGTTTGACGAAAAGGATATGCACCTTGCAACACTCTGCGGAATGAGTGCGGTTTTTTCTGCCCTTTTCGGAACCCCGCTCACTGCTGCGCTGTTTGCTCTTGAGGTTATTTCAGTGGGGGTGGTTTACTATTCGGGTATCATCCCATGTCTGACAGCTTCGCTCGTTGCCTTTAAAATTGCTTTGCTTTGCAAAGTTCCCCCGGTAAGGTTCAGCATCGGTGAAATTACCCCTTTGGGCTTCAGCTCGCTTTGGCGTGTTGTTGTCCTTTCCGCTCTCTGCGCCGCACTGAGCATCGGTTTTTGCCTCATTATGAATTTTTCACACAAAGGTTCCGCAAAGCTGATCAAGAATCCGTTCCTTCGTGCGTTTGTGGGCGGTGCGCTCGTCATCGTCCTTACTCTCATCTTCGGCAGAGATTACAACGGCGCAGGAATGAACATTATTGAAAACGCAATGAACGGTCAGGCTCAGCCGTTTGCTTTCCTGCTCAAAATTGTTTTCACCGCCGTGACAATCGGTTTCGGCTTCAAAGGCGGTGAGATTGTTCCGACATTTTTCATCGGTTCAACATTCGGCTGTGTTGTCGGCTCTCTGCTTGGTCTTGATCCCGGCTTTGCTGCGGCAATCGGTCTTGTTTCGTTGTTCTGCGGCGCAGTCAACTGCCCGATAGCTTCAATTTTCCTGAGTATTGAGCTTTTCGGCTCAGGAGGCATTATCTATTTTGCCGTTGCATGTGCGGTCAGCTTTGCCCTTTCCGGATACTTCGGACTTTACAGCAGCCAGAAAATTTTATACTCCAAAACCAGAGCAGAGTTCATCAATATTTTGACAGCGCAGGAGCTTAAATGAGGAGAGATTGAGAACAGAATAAAG
>JAEDHZ010000194.1 GCA_016292705.1 Clostridiaceae bacterium | reverse complement strand
TGGAGAAAAAGCAGTTGTAACTTCGGATATTGAGACAATAAAGTCTGCAGACAAGCTCATTCTTCCGGGTGTCGGCGCTTTTGCAGATGCAGCGAAAAAGCTTTGTGTCAGCGGTATGGATGCTGTTGTTAAAGAGCAGGCGGCGGCAGGCAAGGATATTATGGGAATCTGCCTCGGTATGCAGTTGCTTTTTGAAAAAAGCTACGAATACGGCGAACACAGGGGACTCGGACTTTTGAAAGGTTCGGTCATTCCAATGGAGGGGACAATCCCGGAAGAGCTGAAGATTCCGCAAATCGGCTGGAATGCTTTGCATTTTGCAAAGCCAAGCGGACTTTTCAGATATATAAAGGAGAATGACTGTGTTTATTTTGTCCATTCATACTATGCAACAGAATGTGATGACAGCGTGATTGCGACAACTGAGTACGGAAAAGAAATGACCGCCGCAGTGGAGCTCGGCAATGTCAAGGGTTGTCAGTTCCACCCCGAAAAAAGCGGCAAGGTCGGTCTTGCAATTCTCAAGGCGTTCTGCGAAGAATGATAATTTTACGATTCAGGCGCTTCCGGCATCAGACGGACTGAAAAAAGAATGAGACTCTCGGAAAGGAACGATTATTCAGATGATAATATTTCCTGCAATAGATTTGCTTGGCCGCAAGGCGGTCAGACTTTTGAAAGGTGACTACAGTCAGGTGACCGTATACAGCGATTCGCCCGTTGAGGTTGCCGAAAAAATCAAAATGCTCGGCGCAACGCATTTACACATGGTTGACCTTGACGGCGCAAAATACGGCACGACACCGAACATGGATATAGTTGCCGAGGTTGTTGAAAAAACCGGTTTGTTCATTGAAATAGGCGGAGGAATCCGCAATATGGACACCGTGAAAAAATATATTGACGCCGGTGTGTCCCGTGTTATTCTCGGTACGGCGGCGATATGTGACGAAAACTTTTTAAAAGAGGCAGTCAACGCTTACGGCGGAAAAATTGCTGTCGGCGCAGATGTTAAGGACGGAAAAATTGCAGTCAAGGGTTGGCTTGAAAAGTCAGATGTCACGCTTGACGAGTTCTTTATGAAAATGCAGAAGCTCGCAGTGAAGAACATAATCTGCACCGATATTTCACGCGACGGTGCAATGAGAGGAACAAACCTTGAGCTTTACCGTGAGCTTTCGGCGAAATATACACTTGATATTACTGCTTCAGGCGGGGTTTCAAGCATTGATGATGTTAAGGCTCTTGCGGCAATGAATCTCTACGGTGCAATAATCGGAAAGGCATATTACACCGGAGCTGTTGACCTCAGCGAAGCAATCGGGGTGGCAAAATGATTACAAAAAGAATTATTCCATGCCTTGATGTCAAAAACGGCAGGGTGGTCAAGGGTGTGAACTTTGAAGGGCTTTCCGATGTTTCTTCACCCGTTGAACTTGCGAAATACTATTCCGACAACGGAGCGGACGAGCTTGTTTTTTATGATATTACGGCATCTTTTGAGGAAAGGAAGCTGTTCACGGATATTCTCCGTGAGGTTGCAAGTCAGATATTTATCCCCCTGACGGTCGGCGGCGGAATAAACACGGTTGAGGATTTTGACCGTGTTCTGAAATGCGGCGCAGACAAGGTCAGCGTGAACTCAGGTGCCATAAGGAATCCTGAACTTATCCGTGAGGCTGCGGAACGATACGGCAACCAATGCGTTGTCATTTCTGCCGATATCAAGCGTGTCGGAGGCGAATTTCATGTTTTTGCCAAGGGCGGCAGAGAAGATACGAACATGGAAGCAATAAGCTGGATAAAGCGTTGCGTTGACCTCGGCGCAGGTGAGGTGGTTGTCAATTCGATTGACACCGACGGCGTGAAAAAGGGTTTTGATATCGAAATGCTCAAGGCAATTTGCAATGTTGTCAATGTGCCTGTCATCGCCTCCGGCGGTGCGGGCAAAATTAACGATTTTGTCGATTTGTTCCGTGAAATTCCCGATATAGACGCAGGTCTTGCCGCATCAATCTTCCATTTTGGTGAAGTTTCAATTTCGGATTTAAAAAAAGAACTGAGGAAAAATAATATTACAGTGAGGTTATGATTATGTTGAGCATAGATGAGCTTAAATTTGATGATAAGGGTCTTATTCCTGCTGTGGTTGTTGATTCAATAACAAAAAAGGTGCTTACCGTTGCGTACATGAACAGGGAAAGCCTGAAAATCTCAATGGAAAAGGGTCTGACCTGCTTCTGGAGCCGTTCAAGGCAGGAACTTTGGCTCAAGGGCGAAACCAGCGGCAACTATCAGCATATTGTCAGCATAACCGCCGACTGCGACAAAGACGCACTCATTGTTGTTGTTGAAAAGGACGGCCCTGCCTGCCATACCGGAACTGATTCATGCTTTACCAAGCCGGTTTTTCAAAGCGAAGAATTGCAGGAGTTCAGCCTTCAGGGGCTTTATGATCTGCTTGTCGGAAGAAAAATTGAAAAGCCTGAAGGCTCATATACGACCTATCTTTTTGAAAAGGGAATTGATAAAATTCTGAAAAAGGTCGGTGAGGAATGTACCGAAGTTATTATTGCTGGCAAGGCAAACGACAAGAAAGAAACCGTCTATGAGCTTGCAGACCTTGCATACCACGCAATGGTGCTTATGGTTGAAATGGGTATCTCCGTTGAGGATATTCACCGGGAGCTTGCCTCCCGCCATATTATCGACCATAAGGTGAAGCAGGAAAAAATGACCTGATCTGAAGAACCACTGAATAATAGCGAAAAAGAGAGAGCCTGCGTGGTTCTCTCTTTTGTCGATATATTTGTCTTTGCGTAATCCAACAACCACATTTCAACAAATACATCTTATTTCCGAATTTGACGGAGTATTTCAAAAAACCTATTGACAATTATCTATGTGATGAGTATAATATCAAATAGACAATTATCTATGAGAGGTGAGTTTATTGAATTTAGACGAAAAGAAAACCGCCATCATTTTCAAAGCGTTCTGCGATGAAAATCGTATCCGCATTTTAAGAATGCTGAAAAGCGGTGAAAAGTGTGCCTGCAAGATACTTGAAGAGCTCAATGTTACGCAGCCTACGCTGTCCCACCATATGAAAATCCTTTGTGATTCCGGTATTGTGATAGGTCGAAAGGAAGGGAAGTGGATGCACTACTCCATTTCTCGTGATGGAGCAAAGGCTGCTGCGGATTTACTGAATGACCTGACAGCCGCCCAGAGTGGATGCACAGATAAGACGTGTTGTGAAAAGTAAGGCAAGTCAAATCTTTTCCGCACGGCTTGCTTTTCAAATTACGAATAGATACATTTGAATATTTGCATCTTTAAAAGGAGTACTTTATATGCAAATCTTAAAAACAGCGTGGGATTTCTTTCAAAATGAAATCCTCGGTATGCACTGGCTGAACCGACTCATAGGGACAATTCTGAATGCCTGCGGATTCGACACGACAGGCAGGATTGCCGGCAGTGTACAGT
>JAEDHZ010000193.1 GCA_016292705.1 Clostridiaceae bacterium | reverse complement strand
GGATTTGCAGAGAACACAGTCGCCGCAGTACACACGGTTTCGAATCAAAAGACGAAGCGTATCGGGTCTCCAGATATACTTGGATTCTTCATCGGGAAACATATGAGATTTGTCCTCAATGCCCCTGATGTGCATATACCAGGACGGCATCGGCACTTTGGTTTCCCTCAGATAATCACGAATACGGTGATTGCCCCAGCCCTTCAACACAAGGTCGTAAATCTTGACCACCACCGGTGCGGTTTCCGGGTCAGGGATAAGATGATTGTGATCGTCCGGGTCTTTGAGATACCCAAACGGCGCAGTTTTGGAATGATACTTTCCGTCTTTCGCTCTGGAACGGAAAGCGGCTTTTATCTTCCTTGAAGTATCACGGCTGTAAAACTCGTTGATTACATTTTTCAGTGCCGCATAGTCGGTGCTGTGACTGTTCAGGGTATCAATTCCGTCGTTTAATGCGATAAAACGCACCTTTTTGGACGGAAAATACAATTCCTGATACTGCCCGACAACAATATGGTCACGGCCGAAACGGCTTAAATCCTTAACAACGACCACACCGATTTTGCCGGTCGCAACATCATCAATCATTCTCTGAAAGTCCGGTCTGTCAAAATTCAAACCCGAATACCCGTCATCTACATAAATCTCGTAGGGTATCAGTCCGTTCTCCTGTGCATAGCGCACGAGCATGGACTTTTGCGTTTCAATGGACAGGCTCTCACCCTGTCTTTCATCGTCCTTGGAAAGTCTGCAATAAAGGGCTGTTTTCTTAAGCTGCTGTGTCATCTTCTTTTCCTCCTGAAATCATCTTTATACTGTCATTGTAGTGCTGTTTTTTACGGGTTGCGAATGTGCCGTCTGATGACTTCGCTGTGCTTTTGCTCTGAAAAAGCCAGCCGTAAACCTCCGCCGCAAGCTCCTCAAGCGGCTTTTCACCAACGGGAATTCGCTGAATATCTATCACAGGTCTGTTGCTGTTTCTGTTCATCTTAAAACCTCCTTTACAATAATCAGCCGTTATCGGCTGTCTCTGTTTCTCTGTCTTTTCAGGTAAAGCGCATAGTGTTCCAATGCCTTTACGATATAATCTTCCATCTGCTTGTAGGTGGTGTTCGGCTTGAAATACTGCCGGACTCTGTCGGTCGGTATCTTCAAAACCTCCACCTGATTGCCCTTGACCTCGGTCATAATCTCGAATATCTTATCCATTGTCAGCAATCCGTCATTACTCAGCTTTCGCATTCTGACCGACTGAGAAAGTGAGGGGGTGCAGTCCTCGCTTTCTATGGTTTCGATTAAGTTCCTTTGTTCTTCAGGCAGTAAATAGGAAAGCTCCACAGCAGGAGTCAGGGCAATGCGCCCCTCGTCAACCAAGTCAAGCAATGGCTTTTCCAAAAAGGTCAGTCGGATATATCTCTGTACCTGTGTTTTACTGTCCGAAGAAGAATCGGCAAGCGCCTGAACGGAGGTTAACTTCTGACCAACTTGGGCAGAAGTTCGCCCCTGATGTTTCATTGCCTCCAGCTTCATCTTGTAGGCAAATCCTTTTTCGGAGGGTAACAGCCCCTCACGATGAAGATTGGAATCCACCATAAAGATGACCGCTTCATCTCTGGAAAGCTCACGGATAATGGCAGGGACTTTGTCGATCCCTGCCATTTTGCAAGCATAAATTCTTCTGTGACCCGACAGGATTTCATATTCCTTACCTTTCGGGCGTACCACTATCGGTATCAGCACACCGCTTTCCTTTATGCTGTCAATCAGCATTTCCATATCGGAATTATCCTGTATCTTGAACGGATAATTCTCAAAGGGTACGCAGTCAACGACCCTGATTTCTGTAACATTCATTTATCTTTCCCATCCTTTCGATTTGCGTTTTCTCGCTTCTTTTTCCTGCTGTGCCATCTGCTGAAGTACTTCCGGCGGTATTTTTGAAATCACCTTTTCAAGCTCCTTCTGCTTTTGGTTCAGCTCATAAATTTTTCGGTTTGCCTGTTTGAGTTCCAGTTCCTGCTCGTAATTGATACTGCGGTAATTGGAATTGCTGTCACGCTCACTGAACAGTTCTCGTTCCAGATAGGCGATGTGCTTATCCGTGCTTTGAAGCTGCACCTTGAGTTGAGCCATCTCCGGCGCATACCTGCCGAGAAGGGCAATAGCTGCGTCCTTCTTCTTTGCGTTGTTCACAAGCCCGATGTCATTGATTGCACCGCATATCTCCCCGTAATGGTCGTAAAGCTCGCCGGCAACCTTAAACATAAAGGGTGGTATGTGCTTTCTGTGGGATACCTTTGCCGGTGTGCCTCTTGTGATGTCGGTATATTTTTCGTGCATATATTCGTAGAATTTATCCTGCCAGCCCACAAGCCCTTTCGGTCCTCCGATAATATCCTTAGAGGACAATCTGCCCTTATCCGTTATCGGAACAAAGCAAAGATGCATATGGGGAGTTGCCTCGTCCAAATGCACAACTGCCGAGATGATGTTCTCTTTTTTGAAGTTGTTTTCAAAGAAACGGTAGGCATAATCAAAGTATTTTCTCTGTTCCTCAACGGATTTTCCTTTCAGCCAGTCAGGGGTTCCGCCCACGAAACAGTCCTGCATAACCACGCTGTCCTTTCTTCGCTTAGCTCCGACTTCTTCAATCCTGTCCAGTACTGCCTTGCGGTATTTTGCCGCCAGTTCGACAATGTGATAGTTCAGGTGCGTCCTCGAAGGGTCAATATCGGGATTGCTTTTATACTCGGCTTTCAGTCGTTCGTGATGATTGCATATCCTGCCGACAGCGCCGAGCTTGCGTTTTTCTATGCGCATAATCGCGTAATTTGCCATAGGCATTTCTCTCCTTATCGTTTCATTTTCAAGGAAGTAATAATTCAGAATGTATCGTTGAATTATCTTCCTCTGTATCATTTTGCGGAGAATGGGAGAGACGGTTGATACACAGCAAAGCACCTCTTACCGCCTTTCGGTTTTGTTTGCTCGCCGTCCTTTGCGGCTCGTAAACAAAACCTCAATGCTGTTGTCCGTGATATTTTGCTCGCCATATCCGGCGGCTCGCAAAAATCACTGCCAACCGAACGGAAACCGTGGGTTTTCCGTTCCCGGTGCATTGCAGTGTAACCCACTACACCTTGCAAGCAAGGTGGTGGGCAAGGCGTTCCCCCTTGACTCCCTTAAAAGGGCAAATCCTCACAGCTTTTCGTGTCTTTATCCGTCACGAAATCCTGTTCATCCTTGCCCTCCGGCAACAACCAAAACCACTGCACGCCCTGTTTCACAGAGCGTATGCCCAGCAGTGCTTTTGCTTTTTTTGCCGTACTCTCGCTGACCCCCGCCTCTTTCAGATGACGCATCACTTCGCTCTGCGGCTTTGGCTGGGTGTCAGCGAGTAAAGCGGACAGCATTTCTTTTGCTTTCTGCATTTGCTCATCAGGTCTGCCGACTCCCGCAAATACATTCCCCAAAACTTCATCTGCTGTCCTTGCGGTTTCCTCCAGCC
>JAEDHZ010000007.1 GCA_016292705.1 Clostridiaceae bacterium | reverse complement strand
CTTTTCGGCTGTTCATCAAACGAAAACCAACTGCACGGGGAAATGACTCAAAGCACCAAAGAGAGCACAACCGAATCGCTCACGGTCAGAATCACTTTTCCTGAAGGCTACACGGCTCTTGAAATTGCCGGAAAGCTTGAAAAAAACAAGGTCTGCAATGCAGCTGACTTTATGAAAGCCGCCCAAAGCAGAGAGCTTGCCGAACAATTCGGTTTTTTCAAAGACATGAAAGACGAGGAAAACCGGGCATTTTTGCTTGAGGGATATATTTTCCCCGACACTTATGAGTTTTACAAGGGTGAAAGCGCAGAGAGCGCAATTTCTCGCTTTTTGCGAAACACACAAAACAAGCTCACCGATGAAATGAAAGCGAAAGCAGAAAAACTCGGCTATTCAATGGACGAGATAATCACACTGGCGTCCGTCATTCAGGCGGAAGCCGGGATTGTCAAAGAAATGGGTAAGGTGTCCTCCGTTATACACAACAGGATTGAAAGCCCTGATTACGGTTTGCTTCAATGCGATGTCACAATCAATTATGTGAATGAAAACATTTTTGAATCCCCTTATGTTTCCGGAGACAAGACTCGGTTTTCCGAGCATTACAACACCTATAAAAAAAGAGGTCTCCCTGTCGGCGCAATATGCAATCCCGGTCTTGACGCAATAAACGCTGCACTCAACCCGGAGGAAACGGATTATTTCTATTTCGTCACCGACAAGGACTGGAACTATTACTATTCATCAAATTATGAAGAACATCTTAAAAACTGTAAAATATGCGGAATTTACTTTTAAACGCTTGATTGTTTCAAGCGTTTGTGGTAGTATAGCACAGCAAAAATCAGTTTGAAGGGAGATTTTTTATGGATTTTTCAAAAATTATCAGCAAAAAAAATGAGGCCGCTTCCTACATGGTCAAGGAGATAACTCACATTATCAAAACCTTTGAAAAACGCAACCCCGGCTCAAAGGGAGAAAAGCAAGCCTGCGAATATATGGCAAAGGTTCTCAAAGAGGACTGCGGCTGCGAAAGGGCAGATGTTGAATCCTTCAAGGAGCATCCGCTCGCATTTTACGGCTGGCTTTTCTTCACGCTCACATTTGCTCTTGCGGCTATTGTTCTTTTCTTCTTTTGCCCGATTATTTCGGCGATTCTTATCGTTGTTGGTCTCGGTATCGCTCTGCTTGAATTCGGAACCTATAAAAAGGTTGTTGACCGTTGCTTCAAGGAGGAAACCGGTCACAATGTTACCGCAATAAAAAAGTGTACCGGCGAAACAAAGAGAAGAATCATCTTCAACGGTCACCCGGACGCTGCCTGGGAATGGCCCGTCAACTATAAGCTCGGCGGTGTAGGCTTTGAAAGCCATGCAGTTATCTGCGGTGTCGGTGCGCTCTATTACCTTGTTCTTTCAATTATCTCCGTAATCAGAAACGGAATCGGATTCTCTGTCATCAGCACAGCCGACCCGCTTGCAAAAGCCGCTCTTTGGGGACTGGTTTTTGTTCCGTTCATCATCGGACTTTACTTTATGGTCAACTATCGCCGTGTTGTTGACGGCGCAAACGACAATCTCTCCGGCTGCTACATGGGTATCAGCATCCTCAAGTTCCTCAAGGACGAGGGTATTGAGCTTGAAAACACCGAAATCGGTGTTGTTCTTACCGGAAGTGAGGAAGCCGGTCTTCGCGGTGCAAAGGCATGGTGCGAAGCGCACAAGGGCGAATTTGACGATGTTCCGACTTTCATCTTCTCATACGACACCATCCATGATCCGAAGTATCTCATGGTTAACTACCGTGACCTCAACGCAACCGTTAAAGCCGACAAGGATGTTTCCGACCTCTTTATGGAAGCGGCAGACGAACTTGGTATCCACTGCTCAAAGGGTATGGTTCCCCCACTCGGTGGCGCAACCGATTCTGCGGCCTTTGCTCAGGCAGGCTTCCGTGCAACCGGCATCACCGGCCTCAATCACAAGCTTGAGGACTACTATCATACACGCCGCGATACATACGACAACATGAACGAAACCGGCCTTGCAGATTGCTTTGCCGTTTCAGTCAAGGTTCTTGAAATGTTTGACAACGGCGCAAAGCAGTGATTTCTGACGAATGCTGAAAATGACACCCCCGAATATGCGACAAACCGCTGTTCGGGGGTGTGCTTTATCTGTCCTTATACATTCTTTCGTAATACTTCACATAATCACCGCTGACAATATTCTCCCACCATTGGCGGTTTTCAAGATACCACTCAACGGTTTTTCGGATTCCTTTGTCAAAGGTAGTTTCAGGATACCAGCCAAGCTCGTTTTTGATCTTTGTCGGATCAATCGCATAGCGCATATCATGACCGGGACGATCTTTCACAAATTTTATGAGACTCTCACTTTTTCCGAGAATGTCCAGAACGGTTTTTACAACCTCAAGATTCGTTTTTTCGTTGTGGCCGCCGATGTTATAAACCTCTCCGAGCCTGCCTTTTTCAAGAATCATGTCAATTGCCTTGCAGTGATCCCTGACATAGAGCCAGTCGCGGACATTCTTGCCCTCTCCGTAGACAGGCAGAGGCTTTTCCTCAAGCGCATTTGCAATCATCAGAGGAATCAGCTTTTCGGGGAAGTGGTATGGCCCGTAGTTATTTGAACAACGGCTTATTGTAACCTTTGCGCCGTAGGTTCTGAAATATGCAGTCACAAGCAGGTCTGCGCTCGCCTTGCTTGCGGAATACGGTGATGAGGTATGAATCGGAGTTTCCTCAGTGAAAAAGAGGTCCGGGCGATCAAGCGGAAGGTCTCCGTAAACTTCATCAGTTGAAACCTGGTGGAAGCGGATATCCCTTTTTCTGCATTCGTCAAGCAAAACCTGAGTGCCGAGAATATTTGTTTTGAGAAACACCTCCGGTTCCTCAATGGAACGGTCAACATGAGATTCAGCGGCAAAATTGACAACCGCATCAAAGCACTCCTCTTCAAAAAGCGCACCGACGGCTTTTCTGTCGGTGATATCACCTTTTACAAAACGGAAGTTTTCGCTTTGCAATGCCTTTTCAAGCGTTTCAAGGTTACCGGCATAGGTCAGTGCATCAAGGCAGACAATGCGACGGTCGGGGTGCTTTTCAAGCTCATAATAGATGAAGTTTGAGCCGATGAATCCCGCTCCGCCCGTAACTAAAATACTCTTCATACTTCAACCTCACGTTCTTTTTTTGAACTTCCGTCCGCAATGCGGGCAGGAAATTTCAATTTTTCCCTTGCCTTTGGGAACACGAAGCGTTCTTGAACAACCGGGGCAATTATAGTACTTATGCTCCCTGTCACGAAACTGAGACGCTTTTTTTGAAAAAAACGCAGCCCACGGAGACCAGAACTTCAAAAACTTTTCGTTTTCCGCTCTGCGCTTTTCAATGTTTTTTGAAAGAGCACGCAAAACGAAGATAAGATACGGAACCATTCCGACAAATCTGAAAACGAATGAAAGCCATCCTCTTGAATACCTCAGACCGAAAAGCGAGAGAACAAATGTCACAACGCAACCGAGAATAATCAACGCAAAACCGAGATTATCCATCCCGTATCTTCCGTACATAAACTGACGAATCCTGTTCATTTTTCCTCCAAAAATATATCAAAATACTATTTTCAATTCTGCCTCTAATTATAGGTTAATATGATGAACTTGTCAATATTCCTGCGAAAGCGGTACTTGATTTATTTCATCTCATGGTCTATAATAGCTGTTAAATCTTTGAATAATTGGGAATGGCAGAGCGTTGCGGTGCATTTTCCGCCTTGTCAAACAATCCGTGCTGATTATATGTCAGTATTAACCGGATTGTCAAATTCAATCGACGAAAAGGATCCGTAAACCTCTGCGCCCTCAATTAGTCGGAGATTTATTTATAATTTTCAGCAGACTTTTGCCAAAAGGACTGATATTGAATGAAAACCATGAAAAAATATTTCAAAAGGTACTTTGTTGACGCAATGAGCGCAATGGCTCTCGGCCTTTTTTCATCGCTCATTGTCGGCCTGATAATAAGCCAGTTTGCAAAAATTCCGCATCTTGATTTCCTTTCAAAATTCAGCGAAGTGCTTTCCGCCTCCTCACCCGTTGTCGGAGGAGCAATCGGTGCCGCAATCGCACACGGGCTCAAGTCAAAGCCGCTTGTTGTTTTCTCCTGCATTGCAGCCGGTGCCTACGGCTATTCGGTCGGAGGTCCGGTCGGCGCCTTTGTTTCCGCAACCGTTGCAAACGAATTCGGATCCCTTGTTGCCGGAAAAACAAAGATTGACATCGTAATAACTCCAATTGTCACAATCATTTCCGGCGGACTTGTCGGAATGTTTGTCGGTCCCTATCTTTCGCAGTTCATGACCTGGCTCGGCTCTGTTATTAATGCCGCAACACAGCTTCATCCCTTCCCGATGGGTATCACGGTTGCAACCCTTGTCGGCCTCGCTCTCACCGCTCCGATAAGCTCCGCCGCTCTTTGCATAATGCTCGGCATTGACGGAATTGCGGCAGGTGCAGCAGCCGTTGGCTGCGCTGCCCAGATGGTCGGTTTTGCCGTAACAAGCTATAAAGCCAACGGTGTCGGCGGTCTCCTTTCTCAGGGACTCGGAACAAGTATGCTCCAGTTCGGAAACATTATGAAGCGTCCTCAGATTCTTCTCGCTCCCACCCTTTCAGGTGCAATTCTCGGCCCCGTTTCAACCTGCGTTCTGAAAATGACGAATACAGCAACGGGCGCCGGTATGGGTACGAGCGGACTTGTTGGTCAGTTCGGAGCATTCAGCGCAATGAGTGAAAGCTTCGGTTCGCTGAAGTCCATACTTCTCATTGTTCTCATGCACATTGTTGCTCCGGCAGTTCTTTCAATCCTTTTGCACCTGCTGTTCAAAAAAATCGGTCTTGTGAAGGATGAATACCTGAAACTTGCAGCCGAAAGCTGACCTTTTCACTGATGCAATATTTTCCTCAACAAGGAGAGGCAATATGAATGTTTATGACTTTGACGAAACAATTTATGACGGCGAAAGCTCGCTTGAATTTATCTTTTCCTATCTCAGACACGATATAGGTATTATCAAGTTCATTCCGGGAATCATTAAAACTGTTCTGAAATATGAAAAAGGCGCCATCACATTTGATGATTTCATGAATAACTACGCAAAAAAGATTACTGAATACTTTTCAAACAACAATGTTAATCTCATGCCACTCGTCAAAGGCTTCTGGGATCGGCACGAAAAACAGATTAAGCCCTTTTACAAAGAGATTCACCGTGATGACGATGTTATCATTACTGCCTCTCCGGAGTTTATGATGCACGATATCTGTGAGCGCATAGGCGTCCGTCACCTGATTGCAACCGATTTTGACATCAAAACCGGCGAGATCAGAAGGGCATGCTTCCGCGAGGGCAAAATTTCCTGCTTCCGTGAGGCTTTTCCTGACGGCGTAATTGATGATTTTTACACCGATTCAATCAACGATGAATTCCTTTTCCCGTTTGCAAAGCGTGTTTTCATGGTCAAAAAGAACAAAATTACACAGATAAAATAAAGAGATCGGACTACTATCAGAAAGGGTGTCCCCTTGCGAATCTGCAATGATTGCGCAAGGAGACACCCTGTTTTTTCTTTTCAATCTGAAGATACCGATTTTTCAAGCAGAACAAGGTTAACACCCGGTATTCCGTTAAAAACACAGGGAACAATTCCCGCCTCCCTGAATCCGAGCTTTTGATAAAACGAGCGTGCAACAATGTTTTTTTCGTTGGTATCAATACGCATCACAGTGCAACCGTTCTCCCTTGCATACGCTTCATAAAAAGCAACAAATGCCTTTCCGATTCCACGCTTTCCCGCTTTCGGAGAAACGGTCAAAGTGTGTAGCACCATAACGCTGCTGTCCGGTGCGTTATACAGCCATTTTCCGTCCTTATAAACATCAACCTGATTCTGATTGATGATTGCGGACGCAAGCACCTTTGAGCCTTCTTCAAAAACAAAAAGTTCTCCTCTTTTGAGTGCAGATTCAGCTGTTGCTCTGACAGGGTATATACCGCTTTGCCAGCCGACAGTCAGTCGTTTTGCTTTTTCTTCCTCATGGATTTCGTTGTATATTCCGGAAATCCGGTCAAGATCGTTTTCAACGGCTTTTCTGATCATCAGACTTCACCTCCGTATAAACAAGGAAAAGCTGCCCCGGGGATTACCCTAAGGACAGCTTTTATTCTCTCAGAATTACTCTTCAAAAGGATTATCCTTCTGTCCGGCAAGAAGCCCTTTTAAAATTCCCATAAGCATATTGATGATTTCAAGGATTGTTTTGATAGAAAGATTCATCTCATTCCCTCCGATTGTCATAATATCATCTAAATAGTAGCATCATCTGTGTGAATATTCATGAACATATTAAAAACAATGTATAAAAAATGATACATTTCATCGATATTTGTATATTTTTGTTACAACTATTTCAATCTGAAAAATAATGAAACTAAAAGAGGGCTACAGCGGCAGCCCTCTTTTTGGTTGATTATGCTGTGTAAGCAAGCTTATCTCCGTGAGCAACAAACATGTCATAGCAGCAAACATGCTTGATCTTGAACACTCTGTAGAGAAGATTCAGAATAGTAATCCACATTCCGCCAAAGAATGTGTGGCAGATACAGTTGCACTGTCTGTCCTCCGGACTGTCCGGATTATCGGTGTTGTTTTCAAGCTGAACAAGAATCTGATAGGTGTTGTTCTGGCCTGCAACCTTTGCAGCGGCTATTGTTCCGGGATTGAAAGGATCAAGCGTGAATGTTCCTTCAATCCAATAGTTACCTCTTACGATAGTAACGCCGTATACGCTGCTGTAATCAACGGTGATGCTTGCATCGCCGTTAACATCCGTTGTTCCGGAAGCTATGAGCTGACCCTTGCTGTTGGTAATCTGAATCTTTGCATCGCCGAGATTCTGACCGAACGGATCAAGAACGCCAAAGTTGATTATGTAAACCTTCTTGCGCTGTGCATACTTTGCAAATACATGAATTTCTGCACCCTCTTTTGCTCCGTCATAAATGCTTGTAAAGTTATTGACATCCGCTTCAACACCATTATGGAGAACCCACTTGTTGAGGAAAGTGTAGATATAAGTGTTATCTTCAGGTCTGCCCTTTACAGTCGGTACATTCTGAGCTTTTGCACCGTAGGTAATATCTTCTCTTCCAAGCTCTGTGCCGTCCCAGTCATGATAAACAAGAACAAATTTCTTCTTGACCTGATTGAACTCGGCAAAGACACCGGTGTTTTCATAAATATGTGACCAGTCATAGCTCCAACCCTTGAACTCATACTTATAGTAATTGTCCTCCGGGCGATACGGCTTGATAAGGTAATCCGGATATTCGGCACTGTGACCGTGGAGAACCTTTTCAATAACCGTGAGCTGGCGGCCGTCACCGTTGAAGAATGTTACATCGTAATATACCTCTCTGCATCTGAAGACTGCATAGAGATCGGTATTCTTTGTAATTTTTGCAGTGTTTGCAAGAACTCCGTCCGGAATCGGATTGAGAACCGTGTTGGTTTCGTCAACCTCAAGTACCCCGAAAGCCTGCTGTCCCTTGAGTTCCGTCCAGCCCTCAAAGGTATAATCGCCATACTCTCTTGTCTTTTCGCGTTTCGGCGTACTCTTGACAGGATAAAGTGCCTCAGTGTTCTTGAGAACATAGATTGAAGCAAGTTCCTTTGTTTTGAAAGTATCAGCAAGCTGAGTATACTGCATCGGAGGCTTCTGAGTGAGCTTATTTGTTGTGATGGTCTCATACGAATCAGTTATCCACTCATTATAATATGTGACCTTATAATAAGCATTGATTCCGTCTGCTCCCTCGTGTTCTGCTCCTGCTCCCTTTTCATATTCGGAATATGTGCATCCGGGGTTCATGCACTCACGCCACTTTGCGCAGGCATCTGCATCGGTGGGATGCTCAACATATTTCCAATCACAGAAGCTGTGACCGAAAGCAGGTCTTGCAGGATCTTCAACAAACTTGGTGTATCCGCAGGGGGTGTCGACATATACCACTTCACCGTCTATGTTCGTTTCGGTTTTGTATACACGCTTACAGGTATAGAGCGTTCCGCCGGAGGTTGTGCAGGTTGCCGGAACATCAACACCGTTGTCAAGGTTATGTCCGAGAGCCGCAACATAGTTATCTCTGTATGTAACTCCGCAGCCGAGGCAGGCATAGGTTGTGTAACCTCTTTCCTCGCAGGTGGGTTCAACAACATTCGGGACAAAGTTGTGTATTCCGGTTGCGGGAATGTCAACATAATCGGCAACACCGCAGTTTTTGCAGTATCTTACTTTCTTACCGTTTGATGAGCAGGTAGCTTCCTTAACGGTCTGATATTCACTCCAGTTATGATCGCTCGGAGCAGCAAGAACAAATGAAGCTGTTTCATCAACATAGGTGCAACCCTGGTTGATGCAGTAAACTTTAACTTCACCGGCTTTGAAAACATCGGTATATGTTCCGTCTTCGTTAAGCTTGCGCTCACATTTGGGATAAGTAACTGATGTGCGAAGATTGTGCGGAATCTTTGCAGTTGCAACATTGATTGTTACGCCGCAGGGAATTGCATTTGAATTTTCATCAAGATGTTCTGCTGTGCAGGTATACTTTGTTACACCTTCGCTGTGGCAGGTTGCCGCAGTTACAACCTCTCCGACTGCACCAACAAAGCTGTGGCCGCCGGCAGGAATCTCAACGGTTTCGGTTGCGGTGCAGCCAGCTTCTGTGCAGGAACGAACCATTGAACCCTTTTCGGTATTTGTTGACGGAGTAACAATAGTCCACGCACCCCACTGATGTCCGAGGGCAGGCTTGCTTTCATCATATTCGTTATATGTTTTGTCGCAGCCGGCATTGTCACAACAAATCACGGTATATCCGCTTGATGTGCAGGTTGCGGGAACAGTATCCTTTGCAACAAAGTTATGACCGATCTTCGGAAGAACGGTTGTTTCGGTTTCCTCGCAACGGGAACACTTCATAACCTTTGAACCGTCAACTTCGCAGGTTGCCGGAATGATGTTCTTTTCAACGGAGAAGTCATGGCCGAGAGCCTTGCCCTCTTCGCCGGTCGCAAGCTTAAAGCTCTCATAATTGCAATCTGCATTAGAACAGGAATATACGGTATACTTTCCGGCGGTGCAGGTCTGTTCATAAACAACGCCGCCGCCAAGAGCGTGACCTGTGGGCTGTGTAACAGTAGTGTTCACATAGTCGCATCCGGTACGGGAACATTTTTCAATTTTTTGGCCGGCCTTGATGCAGGTTGCGGCAATGTCGGATTCTGTTACAATTACATGAGCGAGAGCATCGGTTTCCCTAAGTTCAACAGCATCGCAATTTGCGCATTTACGCTTCTGAACACCCTTTGCGCCGCAAGTTGCCGGAACGATATCTTCCCATTCAGAGGAAGCAAAGTCATGAGGAAGCTTATCAACAAACTGCGCTCTTTCTGCTTCGCAATATGCGCACTTTGTATACTTCACTCCGTTGGTTGAGCAGGTTGCTTCCGGATCAAACCTGACTGCGCCGCTGTAGTCATGGTCTCTTGCCGGAATATCGGCAAGCTTTACGCCACAGTTTGCACAATTGATTTCTCCGCCCGAAGTACAGTTGAGAACAACATCACTTTTCTTGTGTCCGGTTGCGGCAATGTTTTCGGTTCTGGTGTAATCACATCTTGTGCAGGTGAATGTTTTCACACCGACTGTTGTGCATGTTGCTGCAGTTGTTATAGCTTCTTCAAGATTGTGACCAAGCTTTGCAATAACCTTTGCGTTAACTTCGTCCTTGTATCCGCAAACGGAGCAAATATTCAGAATCTTTCCGTCTGCTTCACAGGTTGCTTCGGTAACTGCAGTTTCAAACTTATGTGCAATATCTTCCTTCCTGATTGTTACGGTATAGCTTTTAGCGCCTGCGGTAACGGTGACAATGCCATCCTCCTTGCAGGTCGGATTGGTGGTAACAGTTGCTTTTATGAAGTTTTCAAGATCTGCTCCGATATCGACTGTTTTAACAGTTGAGCAAACTGAGCAGGTCAGGGTGAGAATACCGGTCGAAATATCATAGCTTTCAGTCCAGTTATGATCAATTGAAGCCATACCAATGTACTTGTTGTAGGTATCACCGCAGACCGTGCACTCCATAACATCATAGTCGCTGTGTTCGCAGGTTGCATCACCATGGCTCTTGACTGCATAGTTGTGCTGAGTCTTGGGAATTACTTCCGTTTCAACAACACCGCAGACGGTGCAGGTGAGCGTTCTTTCTCCCTCAGCTGTGCAGGTTGCAGGAGCAGTAACTTCAAGCTTATAGCTGTGACCGAGAGCAGGAATTGCAATATCAGCCTCAACGATTGCGCCGCAGACGGTGCATTCCCTGTGTCCCTTTCCATCGTCAGTGCAGGTGGGAGCAACATCCTCAATGAGATCGGTCAGAGTATGATCTCCGAGGACAGAGCTTGATGTCTCAATCTTCTTATACTCGCAGACCGAACAGGTATATTCCGTTCCTGCTGCGTGCTGGCAGTTGGCGGCAACAGCCTTTCCTGCGCCAAAGCTATGAGCTGCTTCATCATAGACTGCATTGACAATCTTATTTGCGGAAACACCGTTAATATTCTGATTCCAGGTATTGAAAGTGAAGTGCTTATCTGCAGTCGAAATTTTTTCGACCTTTGCTGCTGCAGCAGCACCGTCAGCATTTTCTCCGTAGGGTACATACTGAACATCAACGCACTTGCCTTCCTTATCAAGGAAAACAACAACATAGGTATTTTCATCCCACTGTGCATAGTAGGTCTTTGCAGCTGTTACGGCAGCGGTCGGATCCATTGCGCTTCCGCCGCTTCTTTCATCAAAGAGTCCGAGCCAGCTGTGACCTGCATAGGTTCCGCCGACGGGATAGTTTGAAGTGCCGTCAAGTGCCGCTTGGGAATCAAGCGACTCACCGTAATAAACCTGAGTTGATGACGGAGCAAGAGCTTCTCCGCCGTTGGCATCAAAAGATACAGTGTACTTGGGGTCATAGATTGTGAATGTCTTGCTTTCGCTGATACCTCTTCCGGGTATGGAAACATTAACAGTCACCTCGTATGAGTTCACACCCTGGGTAAGACTCTTGAGGGTGGGCCTTGCATAGACAGTTGCCGTGTAATTATCGGTGCTGTCAGAAAAAGAATAATAGAGGTCTGCTCCGGTTGCTGAAGAAACAGCACCGAAGTTGGTTGCCGAAACGGTAACTTGCGGTTCAGCACTTGCTGACTGCAGAGCGCTCGTGCTCATAACAACACCGTACTGGTCAAGAACGCTGAACTTGAAGGCTCTGTTTACAGTGGTTGAACCGGCTGAAATCGTAAGATTGTTCTCGGAAGCGGAAACCCAGTTGAGAGAAGACGGAACGGGAGTTCCCCACCTGCTGTCATAGCCTGGTTTTGTTGAGTCCTCCCATGTACCTGTGGTTCCGGTCTTGGGCTTGCTGAGGTAGGTTTTTCCGTCCGAACCGAGATATATGTATCCGATATATGCGCTCGTCTTGGAATCAACACCAAAGTTACCTGCCCAAAGGGTCTGCGCATCAGACATATCGCTCTTGCTTGCAACCTCAATCTTCTGGATGTGCCACTCGCTGATAAAAGCTGAAACACCGTCGGACTCAGAGTTATAATACTGGAGCTTTGTCGGGAAACCGTTGCAGGCAGTCACAAAGGTTTCGGTTGTTCCCTCAGTGCCGTAATCCTTATAAACAAAGGTTTCAAGATCCTTTGTCACATAATCTTCGGTTCCGTCTGCTTTGGTATAGAAAATCGTATAGCCACAGCCGGAATTAAAGCTTGTTCTTCCGTTTGAATTCCTGGCATCACTGTAATCGCCGTCAACGGCATAACCGCCGGTAGAGTCCTGCCACGGAGCTGTGTAGCTGCCCTTGGCATCCTTTGCGTTGTCGTTCAGGCAAGTTACTCTGACATAGTACTTTCCTGCATCAACAGCACTTGCATTCTGAGGTGCAGCAAACACCAATGCAGTAAACGCCATCAGAAGCGCAAGGAAAACGGAAAGAGTCTTTTTTCCTGTTCTTAAAAACTTCTTCATCAAGAAATTCCTCCTTCAATAAAGTGATCCTGTTCCCCAAATTCCGGGGAACATAACTTACATGTAACCTCTGATCAACAGGAGTGCAAAATGCAAGCAAAACTCGCATTGCTCACCTAATCTGAGGTTACCTATATCAACGGACTTTTTAACAGCCGATTAACGGGTAAACTGCTTCGTTTTTCTGACCTGCACGAAGCAGAAAACTGAATACAAATCCACATAATAAACCTATCCTATGATACATAGTTATAATAAGCGATTTTTAAATCAATGTCAATAAATTTTGAAAAAATGTGACATAAAAATTAACAAACAATTTATGGTGAAATTGACAAGAGTGTTTTGCAATATGAAAAAATCACTCTGCCGAAGACGGCAAAGTGACCGAATATCAATAAGAAAACTCATTTTTCAAACTTTCAGCCTTGCATTAACTGCGTTAATAACCGCTTTTTTATCGGCACTCCAGAGCGGAGCCGCCAAAGTGCGCTTGCTGCCGTCACCGGTAAGTCTGTGAACGGCAACATTTTCGGGAATGAGCCCAACAAGCATGGAGAGAATGTCAAGATACTCTTCAAGAGTAAGCGTTTCAAACTCGTGCCGCCGCCAGTTTTCATACAAATCGGAGTCCGTCAGAACATGAAGAAGCTGAAGCTTCACGCCGTTGACTCCGCTTTCGAGCATATAGAGAAGTGTGTTTTTCATGTCCTCGGCCGTCTCGTTCGGAAGTCCGATTATCATGTGGGAAACAACATATATTCCGCTTGAAACAAGGCGTTCAACAGCTTTGCGGAAAACTTCATTTTCATATCCCCGTCTTATAAATTCAACGCTTTCCGCCTTTGAAGACTGAAATCCGAGTTCAACCCAAACAGGCTTAATACGGTTAAGCTCTTCAAGCATTGCGATTGTTTCATCGGGCAGGCAATCGGGGCGGGTTGCGATTGAAATCACATCAATATCGTCCCTTTCGGCAACGGGGAAGAACTTTTTTTGCAGCAGAGCAGTCGGAGCGTAGGTGTTGGAAAAGCTTTGAAAATAGGCAATATAGCCGCCGTTTTTGTTCTTTGATTCAATCCGCTTTTTTGCCCGTTCAATTTGTTCGTCAATGTTATCTCCGCCCTCGGCAAACTCGCCGGAACCGCCTCGGGAACAAAAGATGCAGCCACCCGTTCCAAGCGTTCCGTCTCTGTTCGGACAGGTAAATCCGCCGTCAAGAGCAAGCTTATACAGCTTTTTTCCATAGGTTTGGCGGCAGTATTCATTCATTGTAAGCATATCATTCTCCGATAAAGGATATTGTTCAGGGAAGCTAAAGGCTTCATTTTTACCTGTTCTTCAATATTAGCAACAGGTCAATTCATCATTTTTCAACTGTGCTCCCGGTAGTATTCCTCTGCTTCGTAAAAATCAAGGAAGTAATCATAGTTATCCTCATAAAAGTCCTCTTCGTTGGAGTAATCCTTTGCGTCATACGGATCGTCATCCTTACTGCTGCCTGAACTGTTTTCAGGATAATAGGGTTTGTTATTCTCATCAAAGGCATAATTGCGGAAATCCGAAACACGGACAATTTTCCGGTTAACACATTGTGCAGTGAAAACCACCTTGCCTCCCCTTTTGAAGTCATAGATATTCACCGTGTACCGTTCACCACCGATAATCTCGTATGAATGGCGGACGGGAGCGGAAGGAGACCCGAGGGATGTTTTTCCGATATCGCTTTCAATCATTCCGACATACGGAACGCCTTTTGCAATCTTTTCAAGATATTCCTTTCTTCTTTTTTCGGACTGCTTCTCCAAATTTTCCATGTGCTCTTTGTTGACTTTTTCTTTGAATTCAGAAAACGCTTCCTTTTGTTTTTTGCTCATATATCTGAATGTAAGTTGAAAAGTGTTGAAATGCGCAGCCCCTATGTTTTTGTCTGAAAAATACATCTGTGCCTCACAGAGACTTATATACTCTTTGGTGTCCATCACATCGGCTTCTTTTATTCTTTCAAATGCTTCTTTCGCCTCTGAATATGAACCGCCGTCATACAAACTGACCGCACGGAAATACCTGACATGTTGCGAAATCTTTACTCCGAAAAAAGCAACAAGACAAAGGACTATTATTCCTTTGAACACTCTGCGGGATCTTTTGCGCTTTTTTTCACGCTCTATGATTTCCTCTTTTGTGAATTTCGGACAGCATTCTTCCTGTGTGTCGGTTTCTTCGTCCTGCGTCTCAATGGTTTTTTCAATAACGGTTTCATCACTGTCATCAATAGGATAAAACGGCGGAAAATCCGGTTGTATGTCATCCGAAAGCACTGAATCTGAGTCATCGTCGTCAAAAGCACCCTGCGCCCCGAGCATTGCACCAAGCATCATAGTATCACCGAACGAGGAATGTCCCATACCCGCAGCCATTCCTGCCGCTTTATACGGATCTGGCTTTCCGTCTTTGTCCTTGCTGAGTTCAATCGCAAGTTGGTAATCCATGTTCTTTTGAAGATCTTCAATAAGGCTGTCAAAAAATCCCTTTTCTTCTTTTGCCACTTGCATTCCCTCCAATTGCGAAATAAACAGGAAACACTTTTATCCTTTCAGAAAGGCATCAGCTTCAAGGAGCTTTTCACGAATCGGAAGCTGTTGCGGACATTTATCCTCGCATTTTCCGCAGCCTATGCAATTTGTTGCATCATGACTGATTTTTTTATACGCTTTTTTTGCCGCATCCGGATTCTGAACACTTTTGTTGTACTGCGAAAAAATTTCAGGAATTTGCACCTTTTTCGGGCAGGGCACGCAGTATTCGCAGTGAGTGCACGAAACACGGGCAGAGGTTTCAAAGACTTTTTTTGCTTTTTCAAAGCAAATCTTTTGTTCATCCGTCAGCTTTCCGATCCGGCTTTCACAGGCAAAACGGATGTTTTCTTTCACCTGCTGTTCATTGCTCATACCGCTCAGAAGCAGGCTTACCTCCGGGCGGTCCCAGACGAAGTCGAGAGCAGACTGAACCGGAGAAACACCCCCGGGAAGAACTGCTTTCAGGTTGTCCGTTGCGTTTGCAAGCTTTCCTCCAAGGAGAGGCTCCATAATGATTACGGCAAGTCCCTTTGCCGCAGCGGCCTCAAGTCCTTTTGTTCCTGCCTGATTGTTGATGTCAACATAGTTATACTGAAGCTGGCAAAAATCCCAGCCGTCATACCCGTTGAGTATTGTTTCAAACGCCTCGAAATTATCATGAAACGAAAAACCGATATATCGTATTTTTCCTTCTGCACGGGCTTTTTCAAGCTTGGGTATCAGATTGAGCCGCAAAGCGGAATTCTTCCATGCTTTCAGATTCGCCGCATGGAGCATATACATATCAATGTGATCCGTACGCAAACGCTTGAGCTGAGTGTTGAGGATTCTTTCAAACTCAAACCCGAACTTGAATCCGGCAAACGGTGACTTGGTTGCAAGAAGAACCTTTTCCCGGTAGCCGTCCGAAAGTGCTTTTCCAACAAGGGATTCACTTTTTCCTGCGTGGTAGAAAAAGGCTGTGTCAATGTAATTGATTCCGCTGTCGATACCGTCACGGATGATGCGGATTGCTTCCTTTTCGTCAATGCTGTGGGTAAGGTTATTGAGTGTGGGCAATCTCATGCAGCCGAAGCCGAGAGCGGACACCTTTTCGCCCGTTTTTCCAAAGTCACGGTATTGCATAGCTTTCCTCTTTTCCGGGAATAACCCTTGTTATTTTTGTTCTGTTATTCAATATCATATATCTGCTTAAATTTTCTGTGGTTGACAATGTGCACAAAGACGGAGATCACGATAATTCCGACTGCCAGACCGGCAGCAATGCGTGCCGTTTGCTTCAACGCTTCAATGAACATCTCCATCTCGCCAACAATAAAGTAGTACATTGTATAATACAACCTTCCGCCGGGGACAAGCGGAATGATTGAACAGGCAAGAAAGGTTGTGTTCGGAGATTTTGTCACCCTTGCCATAGTTTCGGAATAAACAGCTCCTAAAAGTGCAGGAAAAAGGTTCTGAAAAAACTCGTGGTTGAACCGGTTGACACAAATCACATACACAACGCAGACAAGTCCTCCACCGAGTGTTGACCAGAATATCCGGCTTTTGCGCACACGAAAAACCAATGAGAAAGCGCACGAACCAACAAGGCCGGAAATAATTATTGTCAATGCCTCTTTAAGCTCCATTTTCAGACTCCTTTCATAAGAAGGATCGGAACAGCAAAGCCGCAGGCGATCGCAAGTGCAACTATTATTGATTCAAGAAAGCGCATAAGACCGCTCATAACATCTCCGCACAGCATTTCACGCATTGAGTTGATGAGCATAAGTCCCGGAATGATGAGCATTATGTCTCCTATCATTATCATGTCAGCATTATCGGCAAGACCTAAGCGGACAAACATGATTGCAAAAAAACCGGAAAGTGCGGAGCATACTGCTGTGAAAAACAGGCGGTTCATGCCCCTCGCTTTGATGAAAGAATTCATCAGGTATATCATTACCGCAATCGGAACGGCCGCAAGAGCATCACGCCACGAGCCGCCGAAAAAGATTGCAAAAGCAGCAGCGGCAAGAGCATTTCCAAAGCAGGCAGAAAGGCGAAAGCGTTTTTCTGCGCTGTTGATTTTTTCAAGTTTTTTTTGTGCTTCGGCAACATCGGGCTTCTCGGCGCAGATACTTCTTGAAAGTGCATTAAGCTGTTCAAGACGGCCAAGGTTATTTGAATAGGCATAAATCCGCCTTGACTGCGTATAGTCATTGCCTTCCTCATCAAAGGCGGTAACGGTCATCATTGAAATTATTGAAAAAACCTCAACACGGTTCATCCCGTAGGCATAGCACACACGGATTATTGTTTCCTCAACACGGTTCATTTCCGCCCCGCATTTCACCATGCTTTTTCCGAGATCCATTGCAAGGCTGAGCACCGCTCCTGCCCCCACTTTTGTTTCCTGCAAACCCATTCCTCATTTCATTGCTGAATAGCCCTTTGATTATAATACGCAGCGAAAAACAAGTCAATAGAAGTTTTTGCATTTATCATTCTCTTTGTGACTTACCGCAAAAAGGATATAAAAAGCCGTGCCTCTTCATAAAAGGTAGCAAAACAGGCGGCAAAAAAGCCGCCTGCACAGATATTTAAATTATTCAGACCTCGGGAACAGCAAAACTGATTGCCTTCTCCGCAATTTCAACGGTGAAGTGTTCGGAATAGATTATCTCACCGTCAAGCGAA